>CBDUAV010000095.1:0-10681 GCA_965365225.1 uncultured Ignavibacteria bacterium
AAGTGAAAATCCTTGATTACTGGTTCCACCGCCCCCATAATTTAAACGGAAATCAATTATCATTCCTGTTGTTACGTTGTGATGCATCAAGCTGTCAATAGCATCGTAGAATTGCTGGCTGATTTGATAAATAGGATCATATGTCCAGGCAGTTACATAAATATATCCAATTTGTGTTCCATCAATAATTCCCCAACTAACATAATCATCTTGAAATATGTTTGGCCATTCAACACCAGGCACGTTTAATTGTTCATTCCCCCAGATAGTTCCACTCTGATTATTTAATGAACTCGTTGGTAAATGCAGGGTATCACCCGTCTCATATTTTACGATATCAATCGTATCAAATAAATGCCAATTCAACCCAGCGCTTGATAGTATGCAGTGAGTAATAGACTTATCATTACTTCCCCAAACCCAGTTAAGAGAAATAGGCAGTTGAGCATCTAACAGTTCTTTATAAAGCACTTTCCAGGGAATTCCATCATAACCTAAAACTATATCCCCCTTTACAATTCCAAGTTGGTGATTATCTAAAGCCCTATATACTAATAAAGAACTATCTGGGAGTGGAGTAAGACTAGCACCAAACCTTTCGTTATTGTACCAAGGACCTATTACGAACAAAGGGATACCTGGCGTGATTGGTGTTCCCCAATTCACGGGAACATCTAAAATAACAGTATGACATTCTTTCATGGCTAAAGAAAAGTGACTCATAATTGCAGCAAATCTTCCTCTGCTAACGCCACTCTCAATTTCTGGGCGATACAAATCTCTAAGCGAATCTATATTTACGTCAAGATTTTGAAACGCCCCATACTTCGCATTGATCGTATCCCAAGCCGCATCAAAGATCTCAAGTTTTTGTGATGTTGGTAAACCAGTTCCCCAGACCGAATCAATTACAGTTTGCCAATCTGCATTTGAGTAGTGCCCTTGTTTTTTTTGAACATTAGATGGTTTAAAGATCTCACTTTCCAATAGTATTCTGTTAAGAATAGGATTGTAGGGTCTATTGTTAGAAGCTGGTTGCGCAATGGATGTGTGAGAAGAGATTACAATTGTAACAAGAAAAGAAATTTTGAGCTTAAATGAAATTACTTTATTCATATTCCTCCCCTTTCTGAGGATGAAGAAACGATTTTCTAAATTCATTAGCCATTAGGATATAAATATATTTTTGTCAGTTCAATACTCAAAAAGTGCCAAGCAAATGAAAAATATGCAACTTACTTCATCAAAACCATCTTTTTCGTTTCAACGAACTCTCTTACTTTCAATTGATAAAAGTAAACTCCGCTTGGTAATGCTTCTGGATTAAATACTATTTCATACTCTCCAGCAATCTTTTCTTCATCCACAATCGTATCAATTTCATTTCCAAGCACATCATAAATTTTAAGACTAACATAGCATAATTCCGGAATGTGATATTTTATATTTGTTGAAGGATTAAACGGATTTGGATAATTTTGTAATAGTCGAAAAATAATTGGCAAGTTCATATCAGTTTTTACACTTAAGATGCCATCATTTTCCCACCATGTAATATTACCGGCGATAGATGCAGCGCCGAGAACATCAATATTGCCATCACTATTAATATCTTCAGCATAAACACCCCAGGCACCGGCAAAGTTGCTGCTTAAAGTTTGTTTCTCCCAATTTATGGGTGATCCACCATTGTTTCTCCATAAAGCAATATCGCCCGCAACTTCAGCTGTTCCTATAACATCAACATCGTCGTCGCCATCAATGTCACAAGCGTAAACAGAAATTGCACCATCAAAATCGTCTACAATTAACTTTTTCGTCCACTGAATTGGATTACCGCCATCATTTCGCCACCATGCAATTTGGTCTCCAATGTGAGCAGCACCAATAATATCTGGATCGTTATCATTGTCAAGATCACAAGCAAATACTTTGTGCGCGCCTAAAAAAGTGCTATCAACAATTTGCTTTGTCCAGGTTGAATCTCCGTTATTGTACCACACGGCAATTGAATTTGCTGTATAAGCCGCGCCAAGTATATCTAAAAGTGAATCTCCATTTACATCGAATGTATAAACTGAACGAGCCCAGGTAAAATTTCCATCAATTATATGCTTCATCCATGTAATTGGGCTTTGACCGTTGTTATACCAAAGTGCAATTTGATTACCATTCATGGCAGCACCAAGCACATCAACATCATTATCGTTATCAATATCCGAGGCATAAACTTCTTCTGCTCCTGCAAAACTTCCATCGATTAATTGCTTCGTCCACTGGATTGGATTTCCACTGTCATTTCTCCACCAGGCGACATCGTTGTCCATCCACGCACTACCTAAAATATCATTGTCCAGATCACCATCAAGATCAATTGAAAACACAGAACTCGCTGCATGAAAACCATAATCAATAGTCTGCTCTTGCCAAAGAATAGGATTACTGCCATTGTTTTTCCATAGTGTAATTGAATTTGCACTTAGTCCTGCACCAAGCACATCAATTAGGCTATCACCATCAACGTCTAATGCGTAAACAGAATTTGCTCCAGGAAAGTTGCCATCGATTGTATGCTGGATAAATGAAATTTGAGCGGGACTGATTGAATGAAACATAAGCAGCAGTACAATAATGGGAATATTAAAAGAAAATGATATTTCTTGCCTTTTCATATCCCCTCCTTAAATTATTTTAAAGAAGTTAAGGTAATTATATTTTTAAATTCAGAATAACGCTTGGTAGAGGCAAGAAAATTATGATAGTCGGTTTTGATTGAACTTTAAGAATTCTAAAAAAAATAGTTGTAAATACAGAGCATTGCAAAATTAACATTAGTAATTGGATTGCAGTAAAAAACTATTTGTAAATGAAATATTCATGGATTACGTTAATATCAAATCCAATCATTTCGTAAGCAAAAGATAGGAAAAAATGAAAATAGTACTACTTTCCTGTTCATAATCTTTGCAGTAATTAGTCTGGTTTTAGTCTTAGTTGATAAACTATTTGATGCAAAATTATTTTTGCAAGGTTACATCTGGCACGAATTAGCACGGACTTTTTATTATCAAGTATTGCCTGGGGCATTTGGCATAACAATAAAAAAGAAGCTAACTAAATTTTCTTTCGCAGCAAAAATTTCTTTGCTGAATTTAGTATTAACTATCAGGCGTTTTTTGTGCGACGGGTGGCTTGCTTAAATTAAAGACAGGTTATCCTCTAACTAACTGGATTTCCTGTTTTCTTTGCCAGCTGTAATCTTTTCTAAGGCTGGGTATGTCAAAGCGCGGTGTGTGAATTTCAATAGGAACGTTTTCAGTAAAATCAAAACTTAGTTGATTTGTTTTTCTTCGCGACGAATTTCTCTTTCTTCCTCTCTTCATCAACTCAAAAATTTAGTGTTTATTTGGTGTGTTCATTAGTTAAGATTTGCAAAGATTAGTTAATTAAAATGTCCGTACAAAAGTGAAGATAATTCTTCATTTAACCAAATAAATTCTTTAAAAATTTTTCATTAAAATAAAAAGCCCGGAAAATTAATCCCGGGCGGTGGAGAAGAGATGAATACGTATCATCTATTTTAGTGTAACATACGTTGTATCGGTAATTTTATCTTCGTCGCCGAGTTTATTACGGAGGTACTCGTTGTAAAAACTTGTTGCAAGATTGCTTACTCTTTTGCTTTCATCGAATTTTATTGCCTGTTTTACAGCGTTTATTGATAAAGGAGTTCCGATCTTATATAATGCAAGTGCAGACGAAATTCGGGCTTGTTCACTTTCATCTTTTCTTAAAATCTTCATTAGAGGAATTACAGCATCAGAAACTTTTAATTTTCCCAGCATGTATGCACAGCTTGTCTTAAGCCCCAGATTATCAGAGTCTAAACCTTCGAGCAGACTTAAAATTGTGTTTTCGTTTATTTTCTGATCTGGCTTTGGAAAATCTCCGGCAAGAACTGGATTTTGCAGATGAATAAAGATGCTAAAAATGAGTAGGTAATAAATGCGATTCATAATCTCTCCTAAAAAAATTGAGTTTTTGGTTTCTATTATAGACTCTGGAACTGAGTAATTTGTTTTGATTTTAGGGCGAGTGGCATAAGCAGAGGTTAAACGGCTTACATTTAATTTATTATTGTAAAAGATCGTCTTTCGCAATTAAATCATATTAAAATCACCAATCTTTGGTGAGTATATAAGTGTAATCAAATTTAATAATTACTTAATAGCAGTAGTGCTTTTATTAGTATTTTATTTTCTATGTTTGAGCATCACTTTTAAGAAACTTTGCTCTGTTTAAAATTGCTACAATTTTATGAAACAGGTTAAAAAAACAATATTCAACACTTTGTGGTTTGCAATTGAAGTGATTGGGATATTCGCAATTGTTCAAGTTGTACGCTATGCATTTGGAAACTGGGATGCACCTGCTATCGGATTATTTTTGATAGGAATCGCTTCACTGCTATTTACCGCAGCGTATCTTTTTGCTCGCTTCAAAGATAAACGAGATGGAAATAAGCCTTCGGGTAAAACTATTACAAGTATTTTAAGTTAATAGATTCTCAATTTAAGAACTATCAAAATTTTCGTTTATCATTGAAATTTGCCTGCCAATAAGATAAGTTCTCTGCCGTTTATCCTATTAATATTGAAGTTCATCTTCTAAATTCTTCTTTTTACCTATTGATCAAAAGATTTTCATTTAATCGGAGGAAAATTAATGTACCAAACAAAATTATTTTATCCGCTGGCTTTACTAGCAGTCGTATTTTTAATCGGGTGTGGCAGTAATACAACAGAGCTTAAAATTGATTATGAAAAGTATACACTTGAAAACGGACTTGAAGTAATTCTTCATAACGATAAATCGGATCCAATAGTTTCGGTGGCAGTATTATACCATGTTGGCTCAAACAGAGAAGTAAAAGGCAGGACAGGTTTTGCTCATTTATTTGAACATATGATGTTCCAGGAATCGCAGCATGTTCCGCAGGATCAGTTTTTTCAAAAAATTCAAAATGCGGGCGGAACATTAAACGGCGGTACCTGGAAAGACGGAACGGTTTACTATCAGGTGGTTCCAAACAATGCACTCGAAATGGTTTTATGGCTGGAATCGGACAGGATGGGATTTTTACTTAGCACTATTACGCAGGAAGCTTTTATGAACCAACAGTCAGTTGTTCAAAATGAAAAGAGACAGCGATATGACAATCAACCGTACGGACACACAAATTATGTGCTGCATAAATTGCTTTACCCAGAAAACCATCCATACAACTGGCAAACAATTGGGGAGCTTGAAGATTTAAGAAATGCCACGCTGGCAGACGTTCACGAATTCTTTAAAAAATGGTATGGTCCGAACAACGCAACACTTGTTGTTGCAGGTGATTTTGAAAAAGAATCAACTAAAAAGTTAGTAGAAAAATATTTTGGAGAAATAAGTAAAAGTGAGGAAGTAAATCCGCTTAATCCGATGACAGTTGTTTTAGATGAAACAAGAAGAGCTTATCATGAAGATAATTTTGCAACATCGCCGGAATTGAATATGGTTTTTCCCACACCCCAGCAGTTTACAAAAGAAAACTATGCGATGAGCATATTTTCCGAGTTGTTTTCGCAGAGTAAAAAATCTCCCCTTTACAAAGTTATTGTTGAAGAGAAAAAGCTTGCACCGTCTGTTTCTACAAATCAAAACTCGCAGGAAATCGCGGGTGAATTTAAAATTCGTATAAGGGCTTTCCCTGATAAAAGCCTTGATGAGGTTGAAAAAGCCGTACTTGAGTCGTTTGAAAGATTTGAAACTGAAGGATTTACAGAACGAGATCTCAATCGTGTTAAAGCACAGGTGGAGACATCATTTTATAATCAAATCTCCAGCATTCTTGGAAAGAGTTTTCAGTTAGCCTATTATAATGAATTTGCCGGTTCACCGGATTTTGTTACAAAAGATTTACAGGGTTTGTTAGATGTAACAAAAGAAGGTGTTATGCAGGTTTATGAAAAATATATTAAGGGTAAACCGTACGTAATTTCAAGCTTTGTGCCGAAGGGAAATGTTCAGCTTCTCGCCGCTGATTCAGAGAAATTTCCTGTGGTGGAGGAAAAAATTGAAGAGCAGGATGTTATTGCAATGCAACAGGGTGAGCAAATGTCCTCAGATCAAATAAAAGTTGAAAAAATTGAATCGGCTTTTGATAGGACTATTGAACCGCCGCTAGGTCCTGATCCTTTGATATCGGTACCAACAATATGGAAAGAAGAGCTGTCGAACGGAATAAAGATTTTTGGAATAGAACAGAATGAACTTCCGTTAATCAATTTTGCCATTACACTAAAAGGCGGAATGTTGCTGGATGACATAGAAAATATCGGCGTTGCAAATCTCATGACAGATATAATGATGGAAGGAACTAAAAATAGAACCCCAATTGAGTTAGAAGAGGCTATTGAAGAGCTTGGCGCAAGTATAAATATGTATACAACTAAAGAATCGATTGTAATTCAAGCTAACTGCTTATCATCCAAGTTTAATGATGTTTACGATTTGGTTGAGGAAATTCTTTTTGAACCCAGGTGGGATGAAAAGGAATTTGAAAGAGTTAAAAAAGAAACAATCGAAATTATTAACAGGAATAGTGCAAATCCTTCTATAGTTGGTTCAAATGTTTTCAATAAGCTTATATATGGTTCAGAAAATATCTTAAGCCAGAGCACTTTGGGAACAGAAGAATCAGTAACGTCTATTACCATTGACGATATGAAGAATTTTTATAAAAAATATTTTGCGCCAAATCTTTCAACCATAACAATTGTTGGAAATATTAGTGAAGATGGTGCTGTCTCGGATTTCCAATCGCTTGAAATGAAATGGGAGAAGAAAGAAGTCGAATTCCCAGAATATCCCACACCGCCTAAATCACAGGTTGCATCGCTTTACTTTGTTGACTTCCCGGATGCAAAGCAGTCGGTTATTATGATTGGCAATCTGGCTTTCAGATATACCGATGATGATTATTATCCGGCCAATGTAATGAATTACAAGCTTGGCGGTAATTTCAACAGTTATGTGAACTTAATTTTACGTGAAGAGAAAGGTTACACTTATGGTGCACGAACTAATTTTACAGGTTCCTTGAATCCCGGCTATTTTATTGCTTCATCAAATGTAAGATCAAATGCAACACTGGAATCTGTACAAATATTTATTGATGAGATGAATAAATACAGAGAGGGAATACCTGAAAAGGATTTTGAGTTTACAAAAAATGCACTTATTAAATCTAACGCACGTGCATTTGAAACTTTAAATGCTTTGTTAGGAATGCTGAATAATATTGCGACTTATGATCTTCCTTTTGATTATGTAAAGCAGCGTGAAGATATTGTTAGAAATATGACAATTGAAGGACACAAGCAGCTTGCAAGGAAGTACATTGATCCAAATGTAATGACTTATGTTGTGGTTGGGGATGCAAAAACACAGCTCGATCAATTAAAGCAATTGGGCGTTGGCAATCCAATATTAGTTGATAGAGAAGGAAATCCACTCTAAAAGTTGCAAGTATTTTTATTCTAAAAGGCTGTTCCGAAAAATTTGGAACGGCCTTTTTTGTAATTTAACAATTGTAAATGTTGCCTTATCTCATTAATTTGAACTTAAAATTATCGGAGAGATTTGTCTTATACTTATTAAGGCAGTAAAATGAAAGAATTCTTTAGTGTTCAGGAAGTAGCAAAGCTTTTGAACATAAGCCATTCCGGGGTTTTATATCACATAAGATCTGGAAAGCTAAAAGCACAACAGGTTGGGAAAATTTATATTATCTCTAAAGAAGATTTTGGGGACTTTCTTAAAAAGCACCGCGAAAAGAAAAAGAAAAGCAAATCTTCTCAAACAAAATTGAATTTTGGATAATCTAATTGCTGCAAAAATCCATCAACTCTTCTTTGTAATTAATTAATTCTTCTTTACTTGCCCCCGCCAATTCTTTTATTCGATAGCAGTATGCAAATACTATGGGGATCGGCAGATTTTCTTGGAAGTTGTAAAACTTATCTATTGCGTCAACCATGTCATCTAGGGAAATGTTTTCTGATTCACCCGATTTTAGTAAATCATTTAAATCTTCGCCGCATCCCAGATGTTCAACTTCAGGAAAACTCTGCTTTAATAATCTGTAACGCTCTAATATCTCGCCGAGATAGTTGTATTTTGAATCATCATAAATACGAAGTGGATTGCTCATGGAACTCCAGCTGTAACCGTTTTCAGCACCTTTTGTGTAACGTTGAGTCTGTGCTAAAGATGTTGCCCCAAAAAGTAAACAAATTGTAATTAAATATTTACTTACTCTTTTCATTTTCTTCACTAAAAGGGGAAATCATTAATTCAAAGTGTTGCAGAAGACTTTCAATATCATTTTTAATCCAATCTTCATCCTTTTGAGTTAACTCGATATCAACAACTTTCTGTATATCGTATCTTATTTGAAGAGTAATTCGATTTTCCTTAATAAAAACCTTGCTGTTCCTGTTAACTGTAGTTCTTTGAATTGTGCCAAGCACGTTTGTAGAAAAGCTTTTATTTTCAAAAATTGGACTATGATTTACAACATCTATCAACATTTCCGTGTCAACATCGCTATCCAGATCATAAATAGCGGTGCAATATGTAACCATATCTTTAAGTCCGCCGCTTAAAACTACTTTCTTCTTCATTTTAATTTTCCCTTGGATTTTTTTCATTTCATTGTTATTCTGAACTTGTTTCAGAATCTACAACATTAATTATTATGTTTAAAGAGATGCTGAAATAATTTCGGCAACACAGTATATGCACATTAATTGAGAATACATGATGGCCTCGCATCTCTTAAGCAAATCTTCCTTTATTAAAGGTCTTCAATGCGAAAAACATCTATACCTGTATAGGAACTATTACAATGAAATGGATGAGCTTTCCGAAATGCAGAAAGCCATTTTTAAAAGAGGAACAAACGTAGGTGATCTTGCACGAATGCTGTTCCCTGGTGGTAAAGTCGCTGCTGAAGGTAACCCACCTAATTATGATAAAGCACTTAAACAAACAGAAATACTCATTGATCATGGTACAAAAGTAATCTATGAAGCAGCGTTTATGTTTGATAAGGTCCTCTCAATCGCGGATATTGTTGTAAGAAAAGATGATAACTGGTTTATCTATGAAGTCAAAAGTTCCACTTCTGTATCGGAGACTTATATAAATGACGCTGCACTTCAGTATTATGTTATTGCAAATATGGGAATAAATGTGAAGGATTTTTTTATTGTTTATATCAACAACCAGTACGTTCGCTCTGGTGAGCTTAGCTTAAAAGATTTATTTATTAGCCAATCGGTCCTTGAATTGATTTTACCTTTGCAGGATATTGTTAAGGAAAACGTTGGAAGGTTTAAGAAGCTTTTAATGCAAAAGAGAATTCCTGATGTTGATATCGGCGAGCATTGTTATAGCCCCTACAGGTGTAGTTTTTTTAATTACTGCCGAAAGCATATTCCAAAGGATTCAATTTTTGATTTCTCGGGAATGCATCTTACAAAAAAATATGAGCTTTATAATGGGGGGGTAATCAGACTGGAGGATGTACCGGAGAATTTTGCATTGAGTAAAAGCAATAAGTTGCAGCTCGAAGCATATGCCAGCAGTAAACCTTTTATTGATAAAACAGCAATAAATAATTTTATTTCAGACCTGAATTATCCGCTCCTTTTCATGGATTTTGAAACATTCCAGCCCGCAGTGCCGTTGTTCGATAATTCAAGACCTTATCAGCAAATACCATTTCAATACTCAGTTCATTTAAAAGAAAATAATAATGATCAGTTAAAACATTTTCAGTTTTTAGCTGAACCGGGTGAAGACCCGCGTTTAAAATTTATTGAGAGTTTGTTGAAAGATGTGAAAGGGGAAGCTGATATAATTGTTTACAATAAGTCTTTTGAAGTGGGGAGACTGAAAGAAATTGCCGTAGATTTTCCACATTATTCGGATGAAATTCATAATCTTATATTAAGAATAAAAGATTTAATGGTTCCTTTCCAAAAAAAATATTATTACACTCCTCAGATGAAAGGTTCGTACTCTATAAAGGCTGTCCTTCCTGCACTTGATCCTGATTTAAATTACGATAAACTTGAAATAAATGAAGGTGGGTTAGCATCTTTAGCTTATGAGAGACTGCAGACAGAAACAGATTTAATGTTTATTGCAGAAATTAAACAGCAATTGCTTGAGTATTGTAAGATAGATACACTTGGTATGGTTAGGATTTTGGAAAAGCTAAATAATTTATAATTAACCACACCGTTACTTGCCAATTGTAAAACATTCATTGCTTCTAAAAAACAATATTTCTATTATTAGGGTAACCTTTTATTCCTCTTACTTATTGCGGAGGCAATGTAATGAAAGATTTTATTGAATTTATTGCAAAACAGCTTGTTGATAATCCAGATATGGTAAGTGTTGAAGAGATTTCTCCTGATGAAAACACAATAGAACTTAAACTAAGAGTAGACAAAAATGATATTGGTAAAGTTATTGGGAAAAAAGGCAAGACTATTAGTGCTATGAGAATACTGCTAACTGCAGTTGGGGCTAAAGGTAGGCACAGGGTGACCCTTGAAGTCAT
>CBDUAV010000096.1:0-10556 GCA_965365225.1 uncultured Ignavibacteria bacterium
TCAACTTCTTCTTCAACCCTGTCTTCTAGTTTTATTTCGTAAATCTCAGTTAAAGCATCTTTAAGAATTTTATTTTCGGCTTTAATTTTTTTAGGAAGATCTGTAATTTTTTTTGTCAGCATTTCACGTGTTTGAATAAATGCTGTATTAAGCAAAATATTTTCAGCGCTAAGAATTTTTTCCCTTATTTGTTTTGAAGAAATATCCATCATTCCCGAAATCTCATCGGGCGAATAGTTCTCAATTTTATTAAGCACAAAAACTGTCCGCTCAAGTTTTGGTAGTTTGCAGATTTCTGCATCCAGTTCAGTAACTTTAGAATCGGGTTCTTTAACTTCAATTTTCTTCTTTTTGAAGAAACTCCTTTTTTTCTTTTCTTCCTTAACTTCTCTCAAATGTTGTAAACCCAGATGCACATTTAGACTATTAAGCCATAGATTAAAGGGAACATCGGTTCTAATTTTATCAAGATGTTTCCATGCTTCCACTAAAGTTTTTGAGGCAAGCATTTCGGCATCTTGCTGATTACCTGTTAATCTATGGGATAAAGTGTAAATCCTGTCGAGATTCATTTCGAGGAGCTGTTCAAGTGCAGCATTGTTGCCAGTCTGTGCACTTTGCAGCATCGATCGTACGTATCTGCTTTCTACTTCCATTAATTACTTATGTTAGTGTTAAATGCTTTTCATATTTTCAAATTTACTGTTTGATCGGGATAATATGCAATAATTATACCTTTTTTAGAATGGAATAAACACTCTTATCATTTATATCAACAGACTAAAAATCATTGTTTAAGTAGGCTGTTTTTGATATGTTTGGAACTCAATTTACTGATTTCTAAAGACTTAACAGATTTATTTATGACCAAACCTCAAATATGGGTATCTGCTTTTTTAGTTTTATTTATTCTGCTTTTTATTTTAGGCAGATTAACAAAAGAGGAAAAAGCTGAACGTGATTTTTCAGATCAAATGAACAATACCGGCACTGAACAAAGTACCGGTGAATTAACTGCAGAACAACTAGTCGAAGACTTTGGCTGCGTAAGCTGTCATGGAGCTGATTTCAGCGGAACAAATATGGGGCCATCACTCAAAAATCTTACCGAATTTTGGAGTAAAGAAGGCTTAATAACTTATCTGCGCAATCCGATGGCCTATATGGATCAAGAAAGGTTTAAAGAATACAAGAAAAAATATCCGGGTCAGATCATGCCCGGTTATGGAGAGAAAAATATTAAAGATCTTGGGAAGATTGCGGAATTTTTGTTAGACTTTTAGTAAATGAAAACGCCTCAATTTTTGAGACGTTTTCAATTTGGTTTTTGACTAAAGATTTAAGCTACAGTAATTTCCTTCGTTAAATACACATCTTGAATAGTATTTAAAAGCTTAACACCATCTTTCATTGGACGCTGGAATGCTTTTCTTCCTGAGATCAAACCCATTCCGCCTGCACGTTTATTAATAACTGCAGTCCGTGCTGCATCTGCAAAATCATTATCACCTGAAGCGCCGCCACTGTTAATCAATCCTGCTCTTCCCATATAATTATTTATAACCTGGTATCGGGTTAAATCAATTGGATGATCGGATGTTAGGTCGGAGTATACTTTCTTGTGTGTTTTGCCAAATTTAATTGCGTTGTATCCGCCGTTATTTTCAGGGAGTTTTTGTTTGATTATATCTGCTTCAATTGTTACACCTAGATGATTTGCCTGTCCGGTTAAATCTGCAGAAACATGGTAGTCCTTATCTTTTTTAAATTCGGAGTTTCTAAGATAGCACCAGAGAATAGTTGCCATTCCCATATCGTGTGCATATTTAAATGCTTCGCTTACTTCAATAATCTGTCTGCTGCTTTCTTCTGATCCAAAATAGATAGTTGCACCGACTGCTGCCGCACCCATATCAAATGCCTGATCAACTCCTGCAAACATTATTTGATCATACTTGTTCGGATATGTTAAAAGCTCGTTGTGGTTTAGCTTTAATATGAAAGGGATTTTATGTGCATATTTTCTGGAGACAATTCCAAGTACACCCAGAGTTGATGCACAAGCATTACAGCCGCCCTCAATTGCAAGCTTAATGATATTTTCAGGATCAAAGTAAACAGGGTTTGGTGCAAATGATGCACCTGCAGAGTGTTCAATTCCCTGATCAACAGGAAGTATTGAAACGTATCCTGTTCCCGAAAGTCTTCCTGAGTTAAGTATCCAGTTAAGATTTTTTAATACATTCGGGCTTCTATCCGATTGTATGTGTATTCTATCAACAAAATCAGGTCCCGGTAGGTTAAGCTGTTCCTTTGGAAATACTGCTTTATGGTTTAAAAGGGAATCAGCATCTTTGCCAAGTAATTCTTGAATTTTATCTAACATAACAACTCCAGATTAAAATTAAAAATTGGAAAATTTCTCTGATCAGCATGTTAAAAATAAGCTTAATGCTATTCGATTTCAATTTGGAGGGTAATAAATGATATTCAGTTTAAAATAAAAAAGGCGGTGTTTAACCGCCTTAGTTGTGTCCTGAAAATATCTTTATGGAATAATTTCTATTAATGCACTTGTTACAGTTCTGTCTTTATCATCAAGTAAAAACACTCTGTAAAAACCTGGATCTTCAAATTCCATATCGCTCTCATCATTCCTTGAGAAATAAACATACTTCATATCACGATCAATGTTAAAGTAAAATTTCTTGTAGTATTCAAATTTTCCATTTCTAAAGTTGTATTTGTCATATTGTATAGCAACGTCGTCCAGTCTCATTTCATCATCAGCTTTCACCATTACAGTTATATATCCAGTGGTGAATCTATCGCTAACACCTTCTTCACCGTAATTACCATATTTTTCGCAGAAATACATTACGGGTTCTGCCTGTGCAAATACAGTCGTGTTCATTACAAAAAATGAAAGTAACATTAAAAATAAAAAAGCGAATTGTGCTTTTTTCATAGGGTTCTCCTTTTTATTGTTAGTTAGGTGATTTAAAGTTTTTACTATTATAAAAAATTATACCACAACTAATATTTGTTATTTATTGCAAAAAACAAATAATTTGTAATTAATTTTTATCATAAAGTAAAATATTACCTTAAATTAGAATTTACTTGTGTTGTTTTTATCAACCAAAAATTGTTAAATAAAAGTTTATTTTTACATCGGGAGTGAACTGTTGTAAGAAATGTTCAAGCCCTCACCTATAAAATGCATGCATTTAATGTAAAAAAGCAAGTATTATTTGAAATATTTTTATTCTTTTGCAACAAACATAATTGCCAACACGAATAATTTAATTTCCAACATTATTATTAAAAATCGATGAACTTAAGAAATTTTAATCATGTTTGTTTTGATTTGGATGGAACGCTTGTTGATTCAAGTGATACAATTTACCTTGCAACAAATGAAGCCTTAAAAAAATTAAACCTGTCTTCAAATCTTCCAAAAGAAAAATTTACCGGAATGATTGGAAAACACTTTATAGATATTTTTAATGAATTAAATATCAATCCGCCAAATTTCACAGAATTTATTTCTGTTTATAAATCAGTTTATTTTGATTTTATTGAAACTTCGATTTTATACGCTGATGTAAACGAAGCACTCGATTATTTTATAAATAATGATGTTAAAATTTCATTACTTACAACAAAAGCGCAGGACCAGGCAGAAAAAATAATCCGGCATTTTAGTTTACATGAAAAAATGAATTACATAATGGGAAGAAGAAATGGAATGGCACATAAACCATCTCCGGAACCATTACTAAAAATTTGCAATGATTTGAATGCTGCTCCTTCTGAAACATTAATGGTAGGAGATACCGAACTCGATATACAGTGCGGAAAAAATGCAAATACAAAAACATGCGGTGTTCTATATGGCTACAGAACCAAGGAGCAAATTGAAAATGAAAATCCTGATTTAATAATCTCAGGATTAAGTGAGTTAATCAATTTACACTCTGATTAATTGAATGATGGTTTTATTAATTATTTCTATTCGGATAAAAGTTGGAATGCTTGATCAACTGCTTTATGTGTTCCAGTGATTACAACTGTATCGTTAGCCAATAACTTATCCTGTGCTGCTGGATTTGAAATTGTTTTTCCTTCGCGCACAATAGCAATTATAGTTGCATCGGTTTTTGCTCTAAAATTAATCTCACCCAAAGTTTTATCTATGTTAGAATTATTATCATTAATATAAAATGTATCTGTAATTCCTGCTGCGAGCAATTGCTCCAGATGAGTAAAAACATCAGTCGAAGGTTTTTCACTACGCATCCACCTGTAAGATTCGCCGCGCAGAAGTGCTATTTGCTGTAAGATAACATTTAGCGGAATGTGATATTGTTCTAAAACTTTTCTAAAAATTTGAATTGATGTTTCAAACTCTTCTGGTATTACATCATTTGCCCCAAGCTTTATCAATTCTTCTGTTTGGCTGAAAAATCTTGTTCTAACTATAACAAATATTTCTTCATTTAAACTTTTAGCCAAGGTTATAATTCTTTTTGAAATTGCTCTATCTGAAATTGCAATAACCAAAACTTTTGCAGTGCTGATCATTGCTTTTTCGAGAACCTCTTTTCTACTTATATCACCGTAAATAATGTTTTCACCCTTTTGTCGTTCTTCTTTGACTGTATCGGTATTCATTTCAATAGCTATGTAACTGATTCCAGTTTCACTTAACACTTTTGCTAAATTTTTTCCATTCATTCCAAATCCACCGATAATAACATGCCCTGATAATTTTTCAGTTAGATGTTCATCTTTTTTACCTGTAGTAATTAATTGTGATTTATCTGCTATTTGTGGAGAAATTTTTATTAAAAACGGAGTTAATATCATCGTAAAAATTGTAGAAGATATAAAAAGATCACTGTAGTTTCCCATTAACCCGGTATCAATTCCCTGCTGTGCCAGTATAAATGAGAACTCCCCAATCTGTGCGAGCCCCAATCCCGTTAGTATGGCAACTCTTGCAGGGTATTTAAGTAGCAGCACAATAACAAATATTATTAAAAACTTTAAAATGATAATTCCCCCGGCAGAAACAGCTACCGCAATAGGATTGTTAAAAACAAAACCCATATTTAGCAGCAAACCAACGGACACAAAAAATATGCTGTTAAAAGCATCTCGGAAGGGAAGTATATCAGAGAATATTTGAGGTGTGTATTCCGATTCTGAAAGAATAAGTCCCGCAATAAATGCACCAAGTGCAAATGACAACCCGAAAGAAAATGTTAAATATGCAATTCCGAGCAAAAACAGAAGTACACCGATTGTAAATAATTCTCTCGATCTGGAACGAGCAAGATAATATAAAATTTTAGGTGAAAGATATTTTGCAGCAATTAGTATAACAGCAACAACACCTACTGCCACACCAATTCGGCTAATGATTGATAGGAAGCTAACAGTTTCACCACTGCCAAAGGTATCTACAAGAAGTAGCATAGGTACAATTGCCAGATCCTGAAATATTAAAATTCCCAATGAAATTTTTCCCTGCGGTGTTTCTAAATCGTCTTTATCGGATAGCAACTTTAGCACAATTGCTGTGCTTGAAAGACTTATTAGCATCCCGAAGAAAACAGACTGCTGTGCTGGTACATCTAAAAAATAAAAAAATAAAGCAGATAAAAAGATTGTAAAAACAACTTGCAGCCCACCGCCGACTAATAGTAGTTTTTTTACTTTAACAAGTTCTTTTAATGAAACCTCGAGACCAATCGTAAAAAGCAGAAGGATAACACCAACCTCTGCCATTATTTCAATTTCTTCAATACTTGTAATTAACTTAAATCCGAAAGGACCAATCAGCATTCCCGCAATTAAAAAACCGACTATGCTGGGCATACGTATTTTATTGAACAGCAGAATAATCGGGACTGAAACGAGAAGAATAATAACAAGGTCTTTTATTATAAAGTAATCGTGCATATCATAAGAATGATTATAAATATTAGTGTGGTAAATATAAGAAGCCTAAAGCTCAGTTTAATAATAACTGAGCTTTGTTGATGTTGAATTTATGAAAGATAAGAAAATATATTTACTTCAGTACAAACTTTATCGGAATAGTAATTCTAACTTTAACTGCTTTTCCTCTTTGCAAACCGGGATGAAATTTTGTACTTGCAACTGCATTTAAAGCTTCTTCATCCAAACCCCCGCCAATATTTTTAATTACTTTTGATTCAATCACATTTCCATTTTCATCTACAATTGCTTCGATGTAAACTGTACCTTCCAATCCGATTCGCTTTGCAATTTCCGTGTACTGAACTTTATTTTGAATTGTAGCAAGTCCACCAATAGGCTCAGGCATAACTTCTGACCATCTAAAAATTACCGTTTCTTTGGGAATATCCGGTTGCGGAGGAGGGGGCGGTGGATCTTTTACATCATCAGTTTCATACCACTCTGTCTCATCAAACTCCAATTCCTCAAAATCTTTTTCAGTAGATTCTATTAGTATTCGGTCATCAGGAGGTGGCGGAGGTTTAGGTCTTTGAACTGTTTCAGGCATATCTTTTAAATCAATGGGTTCAATAAAACTAATGAAAACAATATCCGGTTCAGAGAAGAGGGGAGAAAACCGGAATACTGATATCAAAAATGATAACGAAAGAATTAGACTGATTTTTAAGTAGCGTGAATATTTACTTCTTAAATCAGCAATTGAATTTTTTAATGCGGACATTGTAATCTCCGGCCTTGTTAAACTTAGCCTTTTTACTATGCCCTTTTAAATTAATTCCTGCAACTCACATATTATTCGCTTCTTAATAAACTTCTGTCAAAATACGTTGCTTTTGGTGGATTATACTTAGAATATTTTAAGCACTTCCAGATATTTTTAGACGCCTCTCCAACCCCATTATCTACTTTCGAGTCTTTGATAGTATTGTCGCAAACTCTTTCCTTTTCTCATTAAAAAGAAAGATTTAATTATACCCAGCCCCTAAGCTTGCAAGCCTGCGCTACACGTGCTACCCCTACGAGCATGGCAGCCAAACGGGGGTGTACTTTTTTCTCCTTCATTGCTTCACATACACGGTTATAAGCAAGAGTTAATTTTTTATCGAGTTGTTTATGTACTTCTTCTTCTTCCCAGAAAAATAACGATTTATCCTGAACCATTTCAAAATAAGATACCGTAACTCCGCCCGCACTTGCAAGTATATCAGGTATTACATGTACATTTTTTTTGAATAAAATTTTATCTGCTTCCGGCGTTGTCGGTCCGTTTGCAAGTTCACAGACAACTTTTGCTTTAATGCTTTCTGCATTTTTTTTGTTGATAGCATTTTCCAGTGCTGCAGGATAAAGTATTTCCACTTTCAATTCAAGAAGTTCTTCGTGCGGTATTTGTTTTGCCCCAGGAAATTTTAGGACAGTTCCGGTTTTTAATTTATGATGAACAAGCTCTTCGGGATCTAATCCAGTTTTATTGTAAATAGCACCACGCGAATCACTTGCTGCAACTAATATTCCTCCACCAAGCATTTCCTTGTGCAAAAGAGCCGCTCTCTGACCGGCATCACCAAAGCCTTGGATTGCAAATTCTTTTGTGGGATCAAATCCAAACGCTTTACAAGCTTCTCGTACAGTAATAATTCCTCCTCGTGCAGTTGCATCTCTTCTGCCCTCAGTGCCACCAACCTGCAGTGGCTTATCAGTAAAAACACCCGGACTGTGTCTCCTATTTATAGTTTCGTATTCGTCCATCATCCAAGCCATGGTTTGCGGGTTTGTATAAACATCAGTTGCAGGAACATCAATATCAACACCTAATAGCGGTGAAATTGCTCTTATATATTCTCTGGACAATCTTTCTAATTCTGAATTGGATAAGACTTTCGGGTCACAGCGCACACCCCCTTTGCTGCCGCCCAAAGGTAAATCTACAACCGCAGTTTTCCATGTCATCCAGCAAGCAAGCGCACGAATTGTATCAACTGTTTCTTCAGGATGAAAACGAATTCCTCCCTTTGCTGGACCCCTCGCATAGTTGTATTGGATTCTAAACGCCTCAAATATTTTTGTTTTACCCGAATCCATTTTTACTGGAATTGTAAAATTAACTTCCAATTGCGGAGTGCTTAAAAATTCTCTGGTTGCATCATCCAAGTTAAATATTTTTGCTGCTTCAAGAACCTGTTGTCGTGCAACGTTAAATGAATTGTATGATTCCATTTCTAATTTCCCTCGCTCTGTGGTTTTCTTGGGTCGTTCTTTTTTGATTCGGGATTTACATCCAGAATGATTCTGTACCAACAAGCTCTGCAAACCAAAGCCCTGTCAGTTGCGAGTAACACCTGCTGCCATGGGGAAAGCTTGTATCCACAGTGCGGGCAGGCATCCGGTATTTCCGATTTGGCAGGCAAAATTTCAGCCATAAAATTACTACTCCGGTTTTAAGATAATTCCCTTGTTTTCGTGCCCGTTCATTTTTACTATTAAAGGCTTTTCAAATCTAATATGTTTTGTAAATGTTTTCCTATCAATTGACTTTTGAGCCAGCAGCCAATCCCAATCTACAAAGCCATTTTTCTGAACTGTGTTAATTGTAAAATATCCAACCATAAAAGAGGTTATATTTTGAAAAAAGTGTGATCCTTGAGAGGGCTCAACAGCCATGTCTTTAAATGATGTTTCAATTATTGCCCTGGCACCTGCTATTTGTTCCCAGGTAACGGGAATCCCCAGCCATGGATCGAGCGAGCCCCACCTACCAACCCCAACAAGCAGATATGGTTTTCCATCGTCAATCAGTTTTTTATTAAATGCAGAAACTTCTGCCGCAACATCCCTGCTTTTTGCTCGGTTAAATTGGTGATAATCAACAACAACTACATCGTAAATTTCATCAATTATTCCGTTGCCCAGCACCTGCTCACTTTTACAAATAAGCTTTTCTTTATCTATGTTATCAATCTGTAGTTCTTCGGATTCGTGGCTTACAACTAAAGGTCGCATTTGTAAAAGTCCAAACTCCTTTTTAACGCCGGGTGGAGTAGTTAGATTCACGGCGAATTCAATTTCTACCGGATTCCCCATTCCCCAAGTTCCCATTTCAAGCAGTAAATCTAATACATTTGCGAGCGGAAAAATTTTGTTCCGAAGAACGGGTCCAAACGTAACGACACGTGGACCTATTCTTCCCAAACCATCATAAATTGCATCATTCTCAGGTACGTAAGTTGAGCCGACATAGTTTAAAGAGCCATCTTCTTCAGCAACATTTAGAGGAAAAGTTTTTACAAGCTTATCGTAGGTGATATTTCCAAAATCAGTTTTTTCATCCAGTTGAAGTGCGAAGAATTCCCGCTGGCTGCTGTTTAATGATTCCTTTACAGAGTAAAACTGTATTAAATCTTCAGAATATCTAGGACAGAATCTTACTGAGTTTCCACCTTCCACAACCCATTTTCCCAGACCAAGCGCAGATGATACTATTCCATCATTTGGTTTTTGTGGTGGCAGTGGATAGAAATTATATGATTTTGCCACTCCCGAAAAATCAGGATAAAACCGGTTCTCATGAGTTTTGCCAATCACCTTCTGAACAATTACCGCCATTTTTTCTTCTTCGGAACGATAGGATGTAATCTTAATATAATTTTTTGCATTCTGATAAAATGTTGATGCGTATACTCTTTTAATAGTTGTTAGTAAATCATTAAGTTTAATTAACGGATTGGCATTGTTGTTTGGAATCATGTAGGTCTGGTAAACACCCGCAAACGGGTGATATTGAGAATCTTCAAGCAGGCTTGAAGACCGAACAGCAAGAGGAGTTTTAATAATATCCAGAAATGCAGCAAGCTCGCCTAAAATTTCTTCAGGAAATTTTGAGGCCTCTAAGAAGCGTTCTGTAATTTCCTCATCATCATCACAATTAAGTGCAAACTCACGCAGGTTATTCATCTCAATAAAATCATCGAACACCTCAGTACCTATAATTACAGCAGGCGGAACATAAATTAGCGCGTCATCAAACTGATCGCGAAGCTGGTAATCGTTAATTAATGTATTAACAAATCCCAAGCCTCTTGCTTTTCCGCCAAGCGAGCCGCCTCCGATTCTTGCAAAGCTGCTCTCGGGATCAAAAGTATCTTTGTGAAAATCTGCAATAATTCCTCTTTGCCTAACCATCCTGTAATGATTGATGGATTCAACAAGATCTTTTCGTAATTCTTCATCGGTTGGGTAATCGGATACTTTACGCGGTCTTAGCTTGTGTGCAAGCCAAAACTCGGTTCTTGCTTTAAACCAGTTTGAAAAGTGATTGCGCGATGCATGAAATTTTATACTTTCCATCGGAACAATTTTTAATTGCTCTTCCATACTTAAAAGATCTTTTGCCCTTCCAACTTCGACACCTTCTTTAGTTCTGAAAATGAAGTCACCGAACCCAAAATTGGTATTCATAAATTTTTGCAGATCATAAATAAGTGTACTTGAGTCTTTAAGTACAAATTGAAAACCGGCTTCTTTTGCTTCAGCTTCTTTCTTAGCAT
>CBDUAV010000097.1:0-10516 GCA_965365225.1 uncultured Ignavibacteria bacterium
TTTTATCCCATTTTTCAAACCAATGAAGGTTTTTTGCTTCGTTTTCCCAAAATCCAAGAAAATCTTTTTCTGCAAATTCATAAAGCTGTTCGCATTTAGCATTGGCACTTTCAACTACTTTTTTTGAAGGATAAAAAACTTCGCCTGAAAGTTTTTGCTCTGACATAAATATTTCTCCGATAAAAAATTTTACAACCGATAATAATTGTGATGAGTTTACCTGCACTCAGGAAAAGCTAACTCAAAAGGATTTGTGCCTGAAATTAAGTGAAGATCAGTTTAGAAACAATATGGATTTAACAAATTTGAGCGTTTCTAATCTTCTCTATGTTTTTCCTGTCTTAAAATTTTTTCCATACCGCCTTTTTTATTCACCCAGTCACTAAGTGTTTTAACCTTAAGAGGATCTAATTTTGCACTTGGATGAACGAGTGTATATAAAGAAAGCGGCATAGTACCCTCATTAACTTCTTTCAATATTTCTTCAATTATTTTTTCTGTTTTTTCTTTATTATATTTATTCCACTCGGAAAAATTTAAATTCCGCCTGCCATTGTTTACATCTTTTGCAACAAGAAATGAAACCGGTGCAACGTATGCATACCATGGGTAAACAGTATTATTCGAATGACAATCGTAACAGGATTTTTTAAGAATTGCTGTTATATTTGATGGTCCATCTATTTCCTGAGTTACAGGTGGATTGCTCCTATCAACAGGAATGAACTGAATCCCAATAAATATAACTGCTAAAATAATTAATATTTTTTTCATAATTCCCAAATCATTTAGATCTTTTATTTTTATAGTGTCATTCAGAATATATTTCAGAATCTAAATTAACATCATCGTTGCTCATCTATCCTGAAACTAGTTCAGGATAACGATTAAATCTTCGGACCAGCAGCGATAATTTCTTTTTCAGTTTCTGATTCGTACTCTTTAAAATTATCTACAAACATGCCTGCAAGTTTTTTAGCCGTTTCATCGTAAGCTTTTTTATCCTTCCAGGTGTTTCTTGGATTCAAAATTTCCAATGGGACATCTTCGCAAGTTTTAGGTACTTGCAAATTAAAAATAGGATCGGTAAAATATTCAACATTATCAAGTTTCCCATCAAGAACTGCATTAAGCATAGCACGAGTGTGCTGAATTTTCATTCTGCTACCAACGCCATAGGGACCGCCTGTCCATCCAGTATTTACTAACCAGCATTTTGCTTTATGTTTTTTAATTTTATCCCCGAGTAGTTTAGCATAAACAGTTGGGTGCCAAACCATAAAGGGTGCACCAAAACAAGTACTGAAAGTTGCTTTCGGTTCAGTTACACCTTTTTCCGTACCTGCAACTTTTGCAGTGTAGCCGGAAATAAAGTGATACATTGCTTGTTCGGTTGTAAGTTTTGAAATTGGAGGAAGTACTCCAAATGCATCGGCTGTTAGCATAATAATATTTTCAGGATGCCCGCCTTTTCCTTCTTCAACTATATTTTTTATATGAGTAATTGGATAAGCCGCACGAGTATTCTCAGTAAACGTATCATCATCAAGATCTATTCTTCTAGTATTAGCATCAATCTGTACATTTTCTAAAATGGTTCCGAATTTTCTTGTAGTTTCATAAATATCGGGTTCGGCTTCTTCAGATAATCTTATAACTTTTGCATAGCAACCACCTTCGTAATTAAACACGCCCTCATCACTCCAACCGTGCTCATCATCGCCAATCAATTTTCTTTTCGGATCTGCTGAAAGTGTTGTTTTGCCTGTTCCCGATAATCCAAAAAACAATGCTGTATCTCCCTTTTCACCTAAATTAGCTGAGCAGTGCATAGACATAACATCCTTCATTGGCATTAAATAATTAAGAACTGTAAAAATTGATTTTTTTATTTCACCTGCATAGCTGGTGCCACCTATAAATACTAGTTTTGCTCCAAAATTAATGATAACAAAAACTTCTGAATTTGTTCCATCGTTCTGAGGATTAGCATGAAAATTAGGCATCTGGATTACGGTGAACTGCGGATCATGCATTTCCAACTGTTCCTCATCCGAATATCTTCTAAACATATTTCTAGCAAACAGATTGTGCCAGGCTGATTCTGTTATTACTCTTATTGGAAATTGATATTTCTCATCAGCGCATACGTAACAATCCTCAACATAAAGATCTTTTCCCTGGATGTATGCCATCATCTTTGCAAAAAGTCTGCTGTATTGTTGCTCGGTCATCGATTTGTTTACTTTTCCCCACCAAATATTTTTGTCTGTACTTGGTTCTTTGATTAAAAATTTATCGTTGGCGCTTCTGCCTGTGTGATATCCGGTACGTACAACAATAGGTCCAAGATGCGCAAGTAATCCTTCCCTTCTTCTAACCACCTGTTCATATAAAGCAGGAGTGCCGTAATTGTAAAATACTTCACGAATATTTCTTATTCCTATTGATTCTAGTTCTTTTGTCACTTTGTCTTTAAGTATCATTTTTTACTCCATTAAATTTTCTATTCAGATAATTAAAATTAAAATATAAATCAAACTATTATTTATTTAACAGATCAGAAAAGTTATAATTTATTGTTTCTTCACAGTAAAATGGTTCACCATATCTTTTTCTAATTTGAAATCCATAAAACTTTGCGCGTGCTTCCACATAATCTAAAAATTCGGGTCTGCTAATGAAGGTATCCTCTTCTTTTAATTTAGCGTTGTGAAACTGGCTTTTGAAAGCTTTTACAGCTTTCATTTTTGAACTAAAGTGTTCTGAAATATCAACTATAAACGATGGATTAAACAAATAGGTTTGCATGTAGTAAAATATTTTTTCGGGTCTGTAGTGAATTGGTTCTTTTCCATCACCAGTAGTTTTAAATTTTTTCAATCCTGATTTAAACACAGCACGTTTAACTAAATTGCTTACATCCACATGATCAGGATGACGGTCATTTAAATATGGTGCAAATACAATTGATGGTTTGTATTTTCTAATTGCACTAACAACTTTTTTTAATGCACTATTTGATAAAGCAATATCTCCATCTTTAAGCCCAAAATTTTCTCGTACCTTTAATCTCAATATTTTAGTAGCGTCTGCAGTTTCCTTTGCACGGATTTTAGGTTTTCCTCTCGTGCTCATTTCACCTTTAGTTAAATCAACAACACCTACTTTTAGCCCTTCGGCAGAAAATCGTGCAATAGTTCCTCCCATCGAAAGTTCCGCATCATCAGGGTGTGCCGCAAATATTAGTATGTCTAAGTTCATATCAGATCTTTTTGTTATTACAATGAATTGAGAATTGAATCCAAATATAGTTTTAGTTATCTAACCTTCAAAAGATGAAAATCGATTCTTGAATTAACAGCAATAATAATTGATAATAAATAATAATATTTGTTTTACAGCAATTATTACTTATTTTGAATCTTATTCAAATCAACACTAGCCAAGTTTTTCTAAAATATTTTTATAATGGAGATGTAATGCTAAAAAAACTTACTATCACTTTGTTTCTTTTTATTTCATTTTCTGTGCTTGCCCAAAATCCTTATCAATGGCAGTTAAAACAATCAGGTAGCAGTTTGGGTGGTCCGGTAGATTATCTGCAGTATAATCCCTTTATAGTATACTATGGCTCCAACAACATAATATATAAAAGTACAGACATGGGTGAAACTTTTTCACAAACTGGAACCAGCGTTCCGGGCGCTTCTGAAATTAAATGTATTTTGTTGGATGATTTTACACCGGGAACTTTTTTAGTTGCTATTGAGTCATCACCCGATAAAATACTTAAAACCACAGACGAAGGATTAACATGGACTATAACACTTAATAATGCTTCATTTTCGTACTTTGGAATTCCAATGACACAGGATCCTTCACATCCTGATACAATTTACACAATGAGTGGATCAAGTTTTTACCGCTCTACAGATTTTGGCGATACGTGGACTGTTATTTCCAGCGGCTTTGGTCCAATTTCAGCCCCCTGCGATATAGAAGTTTTTGCAGATACAAGTATTATACTTATTGGTGACAACGGAACTGGAATCTTTAGAAGTTTAGATTATGGTGTTACCTGGGCACAGGAATTTTCAACCAGTGGAGAAATCCCAACGGTTGCAGTGGATTTAACAAATCCTGGAGTTGCCTGGGCAACAAAATGGAGCGGTGGTGGAGGTCTTTTAAAGTCAACGGATTTCGGTGATACATGGACTGCACAGAGTGGTTTTAATGGAATAAATATGTGGGGCGTTCACACTCAGCCAACTGACGGAAATGTGGTAATTACAGGCTGCTATTCATGTGGAAATACATGGCGTTCAAAAAACGGTGGACAAACATGGTATCAGATTCCCATTTCATCGAGCAATTATCAAATTTCAATAATTGATTCGATGAATCAATTTTCGGCGCAGGGTGCCGGGTTCTATAAATTGGAATCACAATTCTTTATTCCTGTTGAATTAACTTCTTTCACAGCTTCAGTTGTAAAAAATGATGCTCAACTTTTTTGGGGTACTGCAACAGAGTTAAATAATCTTGGATTTGAAGTTGAAAAAAGTCTCGATAACGAAAATTTTGAAAAGATAGGTTTTGTTCCCGGTTTTGGGACTACAACTGAGCCAAAAAATTATTCTTTTTTAGTTGAAAATATTATTGCAGGTCTTCAATACTACAGAATTATACAAATTGATTTTGACGGAACTGAAACCGTATACAATTCTGTTGAAGTGGATGGACCGGTACCGAGTGAATTTGCATTATATCAAAATCATCCGAATCCTTTTAATCCATCAACTACGATTTCGTTTTCTCTTCCTGTTGATTCTGATGTAAAAATTAAATTATACAACATGCTCGGACAGACCGTATCTGAAATTATTAATAAAGATTTCCAAGCTGGGACTCACGAATTAAATTTTAATGCCAACGGACTTTCAAGCGGTGCATATATTTATACAATTGAAGCTAAAGGAGTAAATGGTAATAACTTTGCTTCAACAAAGAAGATGATTTTGCTCAGATAATTCTAATTTTCTAAATGTACTGTTGATAGAATAGATAGTTTTAATTAAAATTAAGTCCCGTTATGCGGGACTTTTTCTATTTTAAATCTGTAGAGCGAAAAATGAAAACAAATCTTCTACTCCTTTCTATTTTTTTATCAATTATCATATATGCAAATATCAACTACCAACATGGAATAAACGGAATGACTTTAAGAGATGGTGGAATTGGTTGTATTTGTCATGAATTAACCCCAACTGATACTGTAAATGTATGGATTGAAGGTTTGGATACTTTATTCAGGGGAGAAACAGCCCAGTATAGAATTTTAATTACAGGTGGACCAGCTGTTGCAGGAGGATTTAATATTGCAAGCTATTTTGGAGATTTAGATACAGTTGATACACTAACTCAAAAAATATTAGGTGAACTAACACATACATCTCCAAACCTTTTCAAAAACGACACGGTCTCCTGGAATTTTTTATACACTGCTCCTGACAGTTTACTAGTTGATACTCTCTATTCTGTTGCAAACAGCGTAAACAGAGATAGCATTCCATCAAACCTTGACCAATGGAATTTTGGAGAGAACTTTATTGTAAATGTAGTAGATAAACCGGTTTATGTACAGGATAAAAGTATACAACCTGGAAAATTTATTCTTTATCAGAATTATCCGAACCCGTTTAATCCATCTACAAAAATTAAATTCACCATATCTGCTGCAGGAACACAGCGCTCTGTCTCCGTGCAATTAAAAGTATATGATATTTTAGGAAATGAAGTTGCAAATCTAGTGGATGAAGAAAAAACTGAAGGATCTTATGAGGTTGAATTCAACAGTTATTCAGGCTCTGTCCAAAATCTGAGTAGCGGAATTTATTACTATCAATTAAAAGCAGGCAGTTTTATTCAAACTAATAAAATGCTGTTGATGAAATAAAATTTGTTTTGATGTGAAGATGTAGCGCAGTCTTTCCTATCAAATGGAAACTAGTAGAAAAAAATAGATACTAATTATGACTTTTTTTATACAGCTTTTGTGATAATTTAGTTTTTTCCCATTCACGAACATCAGAACCTTATCATTTCATAATAAATCAAATTTTAAGCGTCTGTTCCATTTTGATATTTATCAACTTTACAGATTTTAATATAGACAGAAAATATATGTTTCTTTATCCAAAATTATGGCATATAGGTTGTTTCTATAAAGTTTGCAATTGAAAATTTAGTACTTCAGAAGTACTTACTTTTAATTACATAATATTTATTCTTGAACAGCTTAACGGTTTTTAATCATGATTGGATATTTTGAAAAAACACAGGTCGAAGACGTAATTATTGAAAGAGTAAATTTAGGAAAAGTTACACTTATTGAATCAAAGGTTCTATGGGAGCGTTTGCAAAATGATATTATCCAAGGCCATAATAAAATTATTGCAGATCTTAGTAGTTGTAATTTTATAGACTCATCATTGGTTGGTGTAATGGTTCGAGCTCAACATATACTGCTTAAAAACCATGGAAACTTAAAGATTGTAATGCCGTGTAATCAAATTCTTGAGATATTTAACTCAGTAGATTTATCTGGCAATATTAAGATTTATCAAATTTTGGATGATGCAGTAAAAAGTTTTAATGGCAATTCAAAACGTAAAAAAATTGCTATCGCTTAGTCATTTTATATTCAAAAACGTCTGATTGACAAAATTTAAACAAAAACTTTAACAGATCTCATAAATAATGCTAACATATATATTTGTATCGATATTTTTAATTGCTGCTATTTTAGTTACTGTAACTTTGGTCAGAGTGAGAAAAGAAAAGACCGAATTGAAGAAACTGTTTAAATAAAATTTTTCTCTACTTTACATTGTATATAAATTAACATAGTTATTATCTCATAATCTTATTCAGAATTTCACTTAAAGGTGTGCAGCAATCCGTAAGTCATTGCTTCTGCAGGTGTGCTGAAATGTACGCCTTCTTCGAATATCCTGAATTTAAGATTGATATAATCTGGTCCTCTTTGCTGCAAAAGATTTACAATATTATTAATCGTCTTTGGCACTATATATTTTTCCCTATCCTCATTACTTCCATAAGAAATAAATAGCTTACAATTTGCATCTTCAATTTGAGAATTGTTTTCTTCTTCCAGCAAAAGTAGTTTTTCTAAATCATTAGAAACGTAAGGACTGTTTGCTATATAATTTGAAAATAAATATGATTCTGAAAACAACGTATAAAGCGTAAATAATCCACCCAGAGAATGACCACTTAATGTAAAATTATTCGGATCCATTCTATATTCAGTTTCGAGATACGGAATTAATTCTTCTCTAATAAAATTTAAAAAATTATCAGCTCCCCCAGTTCCAGTTAAACCTTCAAATTCTGAAATGCTGTAATCTCTTTCACGTTTGCTTAGCTTAGAACTGTAAAGCAATCCTCCGTAGCCAATACCCACAATAATTACATCCGGAACATATTTCCCATATTGTAAATAGCGTACAACACTCCAAGCCATAGGGAAAGCAATATCGCCATCCAGCAAGTAAACAACCGGATATGATTTATTGATTTCTTGATCGTAGTATTTGGGAAGTTTGACATAAATATAAAATGAATCCTGAACATTTTCTGAATATAAAACGTGAACTTTAGAATAGTTGAGGATAACATCCCCTTTATTTACTTTTCCCAGAGAATATTGCGGAAATACCCTTGCTGAAATAAAGAATAACACTAGTAGAACTAATAAACTTTTTAGAATCATTTGCTTTCCTTTTAATCAATTAGTCATTTGAATGGTAATTTACAGTTTTATATAAATTTTACATAAACAAATTAAATTAATAAAATTGTGACCTCTTTCATTTTGAAGTGTTTTAATCTTAATACTCTTTAGCAACTCTCCCAAACTTAAACTTGAATTTCACTTCAGGTATTTTCGCAATTGCTTCAATGATTGTCGATTATCAAGATTTAACTTTTAAACCTATTTTTTTGTTGCATTACCGTTTCATTCAGATACAAAACGATATAGTTTATTATAACAATAAATAACAAAATGAACGTTTAGGATACTTAACCATAGAGGCACTTATTTTTACAGCTTACAAGTAGGAAATTTTATTGTTAAAAAGAAAATGGTGCTATTGAAATAGAAATAGTTCCTTTGGAGGGAACTCCTGCTCTAAAATATTTTGAAGGAAAATAAAGAGCAGGGATTCTTATTACTTGCCAATCATTAAACATTCATTACCTTCCTTAAATATTTGATTTGGTTTATGGTTATAGTTTTTCAGAGTGTGAGAATTATGGGAGTCTTTACCAAATTATTTAATTATCAGCAATTCTTTGTTTATCATTCTACATACAAAATGTTTTTGTCAAACCCACCTAAACGGTGAACAAGCCTAAGGATGGATTTACATCGGCAGAAACATTCCGGGTGATTCTATCTCTCATGATTTAAGTAATGTTTATTTTATTAACTAAGAACCTGTAGCTTTATTCAATCAAAAAAAATAGTTTTTTAAAGAAGAAAACGTCAAGTTAAAATTATGAGCACAATAAAAAAGAAACTTCCCAAAATAATTCAACGAAGAATAGAACTTTCCAATATGTTCTACCCCCTTGAAAGAAAAGAGGAAAGAAAGTGGGGTAAAATATTCAATTCAGAAATTAAAAATATTTTTAATCATTTCCAGGAACTAGCAATAAAGAAAAATTATATACAAGAAAAGGTTGATGTAAATAAAATTATCTGGAAAGAGAAAGATGATAGTATAGAGAGTATGTTCTGTTTTATTGAAGATCTCACAAATCTGGGATCAGTTAGTAAGGTCTTTTCAAAAATCAAAAAACTGAATCCAATTTTTACCTACGCAATTGTGCATCAGAAAAAAGATGGTGAGGGTGTTTACGATATTTTCAGGTTTTCAAAATTTAGCTATCTTGAGCATTGTAACAGAGTGAGAACAGTTGGCAAAAAGAGGACAAAAAAGTCATAGGTCGGAAAGCTAATTGTTATTTATTGACAGGTCATTTGATTTCTTTGAATAAGGAATAATAAATTAGTATCACTAACATTAATATCGTAATATTAGAATGAAGGGAATTTCATTATGAAAAAATTAATCCAGATTCTTGCTGATATTTCAATCGGTATTTACTTTATTTGGGTTGCGATTCAATTGTGCCTGTTGATTTATTTTGAAAATACACTTATCCATAAGCAGAACTTCTGGCCATTCAGACCACTGCATTATGAGCAAATACAGGGCGCCGCGGATGGTTCAATTACGATTACCCATTTACCAATCTCTTCTTACGATGTAACCGAGTTCATTTTCTATATTGCATTTCCATTAGTGCTGGCGTTTGCAATAATGTTTATAATTAGGAAAAAGACAAAAAAGAAAAATTATTTAGACTCTCAATTATCTGGTTGAAATATTTGATTCGGGCTTAATATAAGATATGGGACAACAACAATTATTTTTATTGATATTAGTAATTATTCTGGTGGGTATAGCTGTTGTGATCGGTCTTGACAGTTTTCATAGCAAAGCCGTGCAGTCGAACAGGGATGCTGTGATAATTGACTTAAATTATTTAGCCTCAGATTCTCAAGCCTACTACAAGAAAAAACTGACATATGGCGGCGGTAACAAGAGTTTTATGGGTTATGATATACCTGCTCAACTAACCACAAATGATAATGGAGACTACAATATCATTTCAACACAAAGCCAAAAGGTAAAAATTGAAGGAATTGGGAAAGAAAAAGAAGGCACGCCCGGTTGTGGTCAAACGGGAAATATTACTTATCGTATAATTGTAGAACCAACAAAACTACACTCCAGAAAATTAATTAAACTACCATCTAATCTTAATTAAAAAAATTAGAGAAATATCAGCGGGTTAAATTATTATTTTATTTCATTTTCCGCCGGGTGGCAGGTTGAACAATCGGCATCTTCTAATAAAGCAGTAAGCGGTTCAGTGACTGGTTTTGAGTCATCAATCTTTGCTTAATTAATCTACCCAGTAATTCATAATTTATATCCATCCCAAAATAAATTGATTGTGTAGAATCGGGATAAGTAAAAACTATAACGGACATAGATCCTGTTCCAGGAGTATCACTTTTCTGTATTGAATATTGATGCTTTCCTGTTTTAATTAATTCTTCCTCTTCGTATGGATACCATCCAATTTTAACTTCAATTGGGTGGTAAAAATAATCAGCTTTCCATTCTTTAAAGGAGCGCACACGCGGCGTGTTATCCAAAGCATCTTTAGGTGTTAAGCAATAGAGAAATGCTAATAGAATTATTGTTATTAGTATTTAAAATCTCATTCTCATTTCGAATTATTTTTGTCAGCGCAGATTTAATTTATTTTAGTTCAACTTACTTTAGAAATTAAATTCCAGGATAAACTCCGAAAAATATCATTAAGAAACCAACAGTATCGTAAATTCCGT
>CBDUAV010000098.1:0-10171 GCA_965365225.1 uncultured Ignavibacteria bacterium
TTGCTGAATCGATATACGTCGGATTGTAAGCGCTGGAAATAAAATTAGAAATTTTTCTAAGTGAAGATCCAAACTCATTTTGCTCAATGGGTAATTCATATAAATTCCTAACACCATCCAATTCGGAAGTAAACAGAAGTTTCATTTTATCGGGTGATAAAACAGGAGTAAAACTATTTGCATTTAAATAAGTAATGTATTCTATTGAATAATTATTTAAATCGCAGCTAAAGAGATTGTATTTTTTTTCAAATTCACCAGCCGTTCTATCAGATGCAAAAATAATTTGTTGATCGGTTAATCCAAAAGCAGGATCTTTATCATCGTAATAGTCATTTGTAATTCTAAACAGTTCATCACTTAACAAATCCAATAGGAATATGTCTGAGAATCCTTTTCTATCAACGGCACTAAAAACAATCCTGTTTCCGTTGGAAGAAAACTTAGGCGAAGAAATAAAAACTAAATCGTGCGATTGAAAGGTTTTGACAACGCGGTTTTCATTTATTGAAAAGAAATGAATTGCATCGGTGCCGCCTTTTTTCGTTACTAAAACAATCAATCCATCTCCAGATATATCAATAGCAGAATTAAAAAGATGAAAAGATTCGAACTCTTCCGTTTGACCGCCTCGTAAAACAAGCTGAGGAGAATCGAGTGGAATAAACTCAGGGCTTATTTCAATTCTGTAAAGCGAGGAGTAGCCATCGCGGTTTGCGACAAAGTATAAAAATTTTCTGCCTTCAAATTCAAAATGGACTGGAGAAAAATTAAATCCATCTTCTGTAATTTTTAGCGAGCCAAATTCTGTAGGGTATTTTGATTCCATCATCGGGAAATATTTTTGTCTCAAATGATAAAGCCATTGGTTATCAATTTGTTCAAACGATTCTTTAAAAGTTGTTTCGAGCACAGTCTTAAATGAAGTGGACATCCAAAAATTATCTAATAGCAGTGCAATTTTTTCTTCACCGTATCTTTTTGCAGCAAATTCAAGAAAACTTTGTCCCTCTTTATACATTAAATAAGATCCATAAATTCTATTCATATCTTTAAGGCTAACAAAATATGTATTCAACACCGCATCGCGGAGCAGCATTTCAGCCTGTGCATCCCATTCAGTTGAATAATATTCTGCCAATCCCTCAACAAACCATAATGGAGGCATACGGTTTGTTGGAATACGATGATCCTTAAGCACACGATAGACTTTATTTGTCATAAAGACATGAACAAGCTCGTGGCGAATAACATGTCTGAAATCATACAAGGAACCATTGGATGGAAGAACCACACGACCCTTTAAAAATTCAAAAAATCCACCCACGCCCTCGGGAATTAAACCCGGGGTGGTATTTGTCTGCTGGAAATCAATCGTAGTGTTGTAGAAAATTAGCGGTACTCTGCGGGTTACAAGATGGTTCATCCTAACTTTAAGTTCATCATAAATCTCCTCGGCGTAGAATGCACCAATCTCAGCAATCTTCCCCATTTCACCGTAGTAATAAATATCGAAGTGCTCGCTTTTTAGAATCTTCCAATCAAATTCTTCATATTGAACTTTATTTCTTCCAAAAAAGAAAAACTGAGCAACGGTTTGATCATTTACTATAAAAAGCAGCAGAAAGATGAAAAGAAGGTATTTTTTGGATCTGAAGAAAAATTCCGGCATAGAACTGATATAAAATAAATTTATTTTTAAACAACATCTTAAATCAGAGAATATTAAGCAAGCCGTTTTTTCATCTCGTAAATAAAATCAATCTCTGACGGATCAAAACCACGCAATACTGCCAAGTAAAAGCTTATCCAATCGCAAAAATAAATCAAATCCATAATTCGTACCCGATAATTTCTCTCACTGCTTGTAAGAGTGATTATCTCAACCCCTTTTGAAGCGGCCAATTCCGAAAAAACGAAATAACGTTTTTTAATCTGTGGATGATAATCAGTATCAAATAAATAGATAATTTTAGAATTGAATTGTTTTGATTTTTGTGTTTCCCATCCAATTATTTCGTTGTGATTCATTTCCGGAATTATATGATGGAATGAATGCACTTTTGAGTTTTCATTCAGCTGGCATTTAAATCGATAACCTGCAGAAGCCAGAAATCCTGAAGAGTAGATAACAGGAATAAATCCAACCAGCTTTTTTGCTATATCCAGGGCAGAATTTTTTTGCTGCGAATATTCCGCACCTTTATTCTTCCATAAAGTTGAAATTGCAAAAACATTTTCATCCTGATTTTTTATGAATTTAAGCTCCTGAAATATTTTCAGCAGCGTGAAAAAACTTAGCCCAAGCGCATAACGCGGCTGGAATCCTGATTTAATTTTTATGTGCAGAATTGAATTTTTACTTGCAATCTCTTCAACTTTTCCACCGGATGAGATCACAACTATTTGGATCCCTAATTTTAATGCTTGCACAAAACAGGAAAGTGTTTCTTCGGTATTTCCGGAATAGGAAGAAATTATTATAAGCCAAGTTTTATTTACATAGGAAGGTAAATCATATCCCCTATTAACAACTATAGGAATTTTGACCTCATCGGAAAGAAAATCTTTTAGCAAATCTCCACTGATTGCCGAGCCGCCTAAACCGCAGATTAAAATTGCACTTATCTTTTCACGATTAATTTTACTTAATTTAGATTTGCTATTCCAGGCATCACTAATTTGTGTATGTGAATCTTTTAATACTTTAAATTGATTTTGTGAATCATGTTTTGTTGTAAACATTTTCAAAATATTTCCATTTAAATTATTTGGCGTGTTCTGATAATATTATTGTCAGCAAAGAACTTTTGTATTTCTTCTTCAATTTCTTTTTGAGTTGTATACTTAAGACATTTATCGGCGAGCTTTTTTGTTTTTTTAAAATCACAATTTCTTATGATTCTTTTAGCATAAGGTATTGTTGCTGCAGATATACTTAAATTTTCCAATCCCAATCCAATTAATAACGGCATTGCAAGAGTGTCGGCTGCCATTTCACCACAAATGCTTACTGGTTTCTTTGCTTTCTTTGCATCATCAATAATGTATTTTAATGTGCGAATTACCGCCGGATGAAACTCTCGGTAAAGATCTGAAACTAAATCATTTCCCCTATCAACTGCCATTAAATACTGAATGAGATCATTTGTTCCGATGCTCAAAAAATCCGTATGCAATGCAAAATCTTTTGACATAACAGCAACAGATGGAACTTCGACCATAATTCCTATTCCAATATCATCATCAAAGCGAATTTTTTCTTCTTTAAGTTCTTTCTTACATTCTTCAATCAATCTTTTTGATTTATGAATTTCATCCAATGTTGAAATCATCGGCAGCATTATTTTAATATTTCGGTTTACACTTGCCTTTAAAATAGCTCGCAGCTGAGTTTTAAAAAGAGAAGGATTTTCTAAAAGTAGTCTTATTCCTCTTAATCCTAAAAACGGATTCGGTTCCTGGTAATCAAGAAATCTAAATTTATCCCCACCAATATCAAAAACTCTAATTGTAATTGAGTTTGGATAAATGCGTGATGATAGTTTTGTATAAATATTTGTTTGTTCTTCCTCGGTTGGAAATTCTCCGGTCTCATTTAAGACCTGTTCTGATCTGTATAATCCTATACCTTTAGCACCACTTGCAACAACAACATCAATCTCGCCTGTTACATCTACGTTTGCATAAATATTAATTTCTTTTCCATCTTTTGTAACTGCAGGTTTATCACGTAATTCTTCGAGTCCCTTTTGAAGCTCTACAAGTCTGTTATGCTTTTCAGTAAAGAACTCAATTTGTTCTTCGGTTGGATTTTTAATTATGTAACCATAGAATCCATCAACAATTATTTTATCGCCGTCTTTTATTTTTGCAGTTGCATTGTGCGTTCCTACAACAGCCGGAATATTTAAAGATCGGGAAATTATTGCAGCATGAGATGTTAAGCCTCCATGATCAGTGATGAAAGCTAAAACTTTATTTCTGGAAAGAAGAACAGTATCAGCAGGTGTTAATGATTCGCTTACTACAATTACATTGTGATCTATCTTCGAGCCCCATCTTTTCTTTTGAAGATTTCTAATAATACGCTGTTTAATATCTTCAATATCAAGTGCTCTTTCCTTCATATACGATTCATGGGACAGAATCATTTTGCTTTGATATTTTGATATTTCATCATCAACAATATATTCGGGTTGCTTTTTTTCTTCCTTAATTCTACCAATAATTGCATCTAATAAAATCGGATCATCGAGTATCATCAATTGAGCTTCAAAAATTGCTGCACGAACTTCATCCATTTTTTCTCGTGCAATGGTAAAAATTTTTGTTAATTCTTTTTTAGATTTTGCCAGAGCCTCGTGTAAATCTACAATAGCTTTCTCAGTATCTTCAATATCTGCTTTGCTTACCTCAAGTTTTTCTTTTGTAAAAAGATAAGCTTCGCCAATTATGATACCAGGAGCCGCGGCTATACCCGCAATTTTATTTTCAGATTTACGATATATTTCCTGGAATGATTTCAAAGTTCGTCGAATCCTCTTTCAAAAAAATTTATAATTTCTTGTGCAGCTGCTTCTTCATCTTCACCATTAAATGTAAGTAATAATTCAGAGCCTTCTTCAGCAGCAAGCGTCATTACACCAATGATGCTTTTACCATTAATATTCATTCCATCTCTCGAAATAAAAAAATCACATTTATACTTTGCTGCCATTTTAACTACTGTAGCTGCAGGTCTCGTATGTAGTCCCGCCTTATTTTTTATTATAACAGTTTGCTCTATCATTACCTGGTTCTCTTTATAAGTGCATCCGCCAGCCAGTAAAATATTTCTCTTTCTTCAGAGCCGAACGCTTTTAACGAATTTAATGCTTTGTTTGTGTACTTTTTAATTTCATTTCTTGCATCATCAATCACACCCAGCTTTTCATACAGAAGTTTGTATTTCCTAACCTGATTTCTTTTTACTCCTTTGTTCGTAATTACTCTTAAAAGATTTTTCCGATCTTCCCCCTTTGCTTTTTCAAGTGCTTTAATAAACAAATAAGTTTTTTTACCTTCAACTAAATCACCGCCAATTGTTTTACCGAATTCTTTCTCATCTGCACTAATATCCAACAAATCATCCTGAATTTGAAAAGCGATTCCAAGGTTTTTTCCGTAATTACTTAAAGCATTTATTTGACTATGATTTCCTCCACCAATAGCAGCACCAATTTTGCAGCACATTTCTGCCATTGCTGCTGTCTTTTTCGTGATCATTAAAATATATTCTTTTATAGGTACACTTTTTTTTAATTCAAAATCTGTATCCATACTTTGACCTTCGCAAACATCCACTAAACCTTTAGTAAATGCACTCATAACATCTTTTGCATTGTTGTTGCAATCTTTAAGTAAATATTCGTAAGCGACTGATAGCAGACTATCGCCAACAAGAATTGCTGTGCTGTTATCGTATTTTTTATGAAGTGTCAGTCTGCCTCTCCTTTTGTCCGCATTGTCCATTATGTCGTCATGGACGAGCGTAAAATTGTGAAGCATTTCCACTGCAGCCGCAGCATTGTAAACTTGTTTAAAATTTCCGCCAACTGCTTTTGCAGATAATAAAACAAGAAGAGGTCTTAAACGTTTTCCTTTACTGTGTAAAATGTATGAACCCGGTTTATATAGAGAAGATGGTTGTCTGCCCTGAAGTGATTTCTTCAGAATTAAATCAATTTTAATTTTTTCATTTTGATAAATTTCAGAGAAATTTTTACTATTAATTTTCACTAGTGAATTAATTCCTTTCTAATGAGCTTATTCACTTTCAATTGATTTAGATTTTTACTACCTGTTAAAAACATAATTTTCTTTATATCCTCAAACCAGTTATTAATTAATTTATAAACACCTTCAATTCCATTATTATTAAGTTCCTTTAAAACACTTCGTGCTGAAGCAACTAAATCTGATCCTAAAGCAAAAGCTTTTGCTGCATCTATACTAGAATTAATTCCACCGCTCCCAATAAGTGTAAACTTGTAATCCTTTTTAAGTTTTGAAATTTCTTTTATACAAAATGAAGTTGGTAGACCCCAGTCCCAAAAATAGTTTTCGTCAATAGTTTTTTTTCGTAACATTTCAACACCAGCCCAGCTTGTTCCACCTGCGCCTGCAACATCTATTCCCTTTACTCCCGTGTCAAGTAATTTTTTTGCAGCCCAAAAGGATAATCCCGATCCAACTTCTTTAACAATTATTGGAGTATTTATTTTTTTCACAAGTTTTGAAATATTTTTTAGCAGTCCCTTAAAGTTTGGATTGCCTTCCTTTTGTATTAATTCCTGCAAAGGATTAACGTGAATAACTAAAGCATCTGCCTCGATTAAATCAATCAGTTCCTGAAATTTATTCATCGATTTATATTTAACAACTTCGGCTGCTCCAATATTGCCCAGCACCGGCACGCTTGGTGCATTTTTTCTGATTATTTTATAAGTGTTTCGAAAACTGTTATCCTCCATCGCTTGTCTTTGGCTGCCAACGCCAATTGGTACATTTAAACTTTCAGCAGCTAAAGACAGTTGTGCATTTATATTTTCAGCTTCAGTTGTGCCACCAGTCATGCAGGAAATAAGAAACGGGTAATTTATTTTTTTCCTGAGTAATTTTGTCGAGAATGCAATCTTTTCAATTTCAACTTCGGTTATTGCATAATGTAAAAAATCGTAGTATTCAAAACCATTTGTCTTAGTTTTGAAACCGACATCCTCATTTATGCATAAATTGAGATGTTCTTTTTTCCTATCTGAAGTCTCGTTCAAATTACTATGCCCTAATCAAAAGAAATATATAATTGCAGGTGTAACAAAATATTAAAAAATGTGCTAAAAAACTTTATGAGTTAAACCGCTGAGGACTTATTTCAATAAATTCATTTTCATCAAAGTAAATTCTATTAATATTTACCTCACCACGCACGGAATTTACCATTTTAATTTCTTCTGCATCGTATAAATCGTTTATTGTAAGTGGAGTTTCAATTGTATCCGGTTGTGTTTTTAACAAATAACTCCTGAATATACCGGGGATTATACCCGAGTGTATCGGAGGTGTGAACCAGGTTCCCCTTTTTTTAATAAAAATATTAGTGATGCAACCCTCGGTTAGTTCGTTTCTTTCATTTAAAAACAAAACATCAAAAATATTTTTTGATGAATATTTTCTAAATTCATTTTCATATAATTCACGATTAGTTGTCTTAAAGTATTGAAATTTATTCCGTGAGTTCACATGCTGCTGCGAGATTTTAACATAATTGAAATCTTCTCGTGGTGAATATTCATTTATTTCCACAATTATTTTACCCCACTTTTCAAGCAGCAATCTTAATATAAATTTCTTATTTATATCTAATTGAAGAACTGATTTGCTAATCTGTTTTAGAAGTTTCTTCTCATTAAGATTAAAAAGAAAGTAGTCTGCAGTAGATTTTAGTCTTTCAACATGTTCATTGAAAAATAAAATTTTACCTGAATCGAATAGCATGGTTTCAATTATTTTAAAGTAACCGGACGGACTTTTCAAGAAATTGCTTTTAAGTAAAGTTTCTTCCCATTCCTCTTTCGGAACACTATCCCAGACTATTCCGGAACCAATACCCATCTCAGCTAATTTTGTATTTGTGTTGATAGTTAGAGTTCGAATTGCAACATTAAAAGTCGCTTCTTTATCCATCATTAAGCCAATAGAGCCGGTGTAAATTCCTCTTTTTTCATTTTCAAGGTATTTAATGATTTCCATTGTCTTGATTTTAGGTGCACCCGTTACTGAACCGCAGGGAAACATGTTGCTTATCACATTACTAAGTTTTTTATTCTTTTTAAGTCTTCCGTAAACAGTGCTAATTAATTGGTAAAGTGATTCATATTTTTCTGTTGTAAACAAATCAGGTGCTTTGACCGAGCCGTACTTGCAAATTTTTCCGAGATCATTTCTAATTAAATCAACTATCATCACATTTTCGGCTCTGTTTTTTTCACTCGTGGCCAGTTCTGATCTTTTAAGTAAATCTTCTTTTTCTTCTATTCCGCGTTTAATAGTTCCTTTCATTGGTTTGGAGTAAATTCTGTAATCATAAAGTTTAAAAAAAAGTTCAGGTGAAAGGGAAATTATTATAGAATCCCTGTTATGAATGAAAGCAGCGTAGCGAGCAGATTGATTGAATAATAAATTTTTATAAAAAGACGAATACGATCCATTCAATTTGAATTTTGCTTTAACTGTGTAATTAACTTGATAACTATCGCCATTCTTCAAATACTGTTTTATCTTTCTAATGTCTCGATAATATTTTTTTTCGGTTGTGTTTAATTTAAACTCTGTAATATCAAAATCATTTTCATCTAGAGAATCAAAGTCAATTTTAGTTGATTTTATTCTAAGAACATCTTTCTTATCGAAGAAAAATATTTGAATTAATTTTTCTTTATTACCTTCCAGCAATGGTTCAAGTTTAGGCTCGAATAAATAACCGGCCTCGTAGTTAATTAATGAGTAACCGCACAATCCTTTGTTGAAATGTTTGTCTAAAAACCTTTGAGCAAGTGGTATATCTTCTTTTCCTGTTACAGAAATAATCTCTACAGGTTTTGAAAAAAATATTGAATAACTTTTAAGATATATAGGAGGTGTAAAAAAGAATCCAGAATAAGACTGTTCTTCAACTTGTTTTATTATATCATCGAATTTCATATTATTGCACTCACATCTATTATCTAGATTATTCAGAAATTAAAATTTTCAGGAATATTTCGATGATTAAACCTCGTCTTTCCTTTTTGCAAATATGGAACATGAGCTTTGGATTTCTCGGAATTCAATTTGGTTTTGCTTTACAAAATGCAAATGTAAGCAGAATCTTTGAAACTTTGGGTGCAAGTATTGACAGTATCCCGATTTTATGGATTGCAGCTCCCGTTACAGGACTAATTGTGCAGCCTATAATAGGGCACATGAGCGATAATACATGGAACCGACTTGGAAGAAGAAGACCTTACTTTTTGATTGGTGCTATTCTCGCATCCCTGGCAATAATTGTTATGCCTAATTCCCCGGCGCTATGGATTGCAGCGGGAATGCTCTGGATTATGGATGCATCAATAAATATTTCCATGGAACCCTTTAGAGCATTTGTCGGCGATATGCTCCCGTCAGAGCAGCGGACTGCTGGATTTGCAATGCAAAGTTTTTTTATAGGCACAGGAGCCGTAATTGCTTCTGCCCTGCCGTACATGATGACAAACTTGTTTGGTATCTCCAATGTTGCACCCGAAGGTGAAATCCCAGCTTCAGTTAAATTTTCCTTTTATATAGGTGCAGCAGTATTTTTTCTTGCAGTTGCATGGACGGTATTCAGCACAAAAGAATATTCCCCGGAAGAGTTAAAAAAATTTAGTGAATCGGAAGCAGAACGTAAAGCATTCGCAGAACGAGGCAAAAGGATACAAGTTTCTGCCGGCAAGTTCTTTAAAGATGGCTCTGTTTGGCTTTTGCTGAGTACAATAGTAACTGTTGTTATAACGTTCAGCTTAAAAGAAATTGACTATGGATTATATGTGTTATTTGTCGGTGGCGCTGCATTTGGAATATTACAAATCATAGCCGGACTTTTAACTAATAATAGCCGAATTGAAAACGGTTTTGTCGTAGTTCTAAACGATCTTTACAATATGCCAAAAACTATGAAGCAGCTTGCAGTTGTTCAATTCTTTTCATGGTTTGCACTTTTTGCAATGTGGATTTACACAACGCCATCAGTTACACACCATATTTACGGTACCACAGACCCAACTTCTGCTTTATACAATGAAGGTGCAGATTGGGTTGGAGTTTTGATGGCTGTTTACAATGGTTTTGCTGCAATTATGGCATTCGTCCTAGTTTGGCTTGCTAAAAGAACAAGCAGAAAAACTGTTCACTTAATTAGTCTTGTCGCAGGCGGCATAGGGTTAGCTTCCTTTTATTTGATAAAAGATCCCAATCTTCTATTAGTTTCTGAACTAGGAATTGGTCTGGCATGGGCATCTATTCTTGCAATGCCTTACGCAATTTTAGCCGGTTCACTACCAGCCGAAAAAATGGGCGTATATATGGGAATATTTAATTTTTTTATTGTTAT
>CBDUAV010000099.1:0-9997 GCA_965365225.1 uncultured Ignavibacteria bacterium
AAATGCCTTCGCCCCAAGTCCGCTTACCTTTATCAGTTCCTTGCGTGAACGAAAAGTTTTGTTCTCACGCCGGTACTTTATAATTGATTTTGCAAGCTTCGGTCCGATGCCCGATACATAACTAAGCAAATGCTGACTGGCTGTATTTAAATTTACACCAACCTGGTTTACAGCAGAGGTTACTACCTTATCCAGACCATCTTTTAAATTATCCTGGTTAACGTCGTGCTGATATTGTCCCACGCCGATTGATTTGGCATCAATTTTAACAAGCTCTGCAAGCGGGTCCATCAACCGCCTTCCGATAGAAATTGCACTGCGGAAAGTTAAATCGAGATCGGGAAACTCCTCTCTCGCAGTTTCCGAAGCAGAGTAAATCGATGCTCCAGCTTCGTTTACCATAAATATTTCTGTTGAGCTTGTTTCACCAATCAGAGATTTAATAAATCGTTCCGTCTCCCTGCCTGCAGTTCCGTTTCCAATTGCAATTGCTTCTACTTTATATTTTTCTAACAGCTCTGTTACTTTCTCAGTTGCTTCAACTTCTTTAGGTTGCGGTGGATGCGGGAAGATAGTTGCGTGATGTAACAGGTTTCCTTGCTGATCAAGACAGACAAGCTTGCAGCCTGTTCTGAACCCGGGATCAATTGCCATTGTAACTTTTGGACCGAGCGGAGGAGACAAAAGCAGTTGGCGCAGGTTTTCAGAAAATACATGGATTGCCTCTTCATCGGCTTTGGCTTTAGAACTGTTTTTAAATTCGGTTTCAATTGAAGGCGCCAATAATCTTTTGTGAGCATCTTTGATTGATAATCCTACCTGAACGGCAGATTCATTTTTATTTTTTATAAAGATTTTCTCAATACTCTCAATTGCGTTTTCATTATCTATTGAAATTGATACACGCAAAATCCCTTCCTGTTCTGCTCTGCGAATTGCAAGCAGACGGTGACCCGCGCAGCGTTCTAAAGGTTCGCTAAAATCAAAGTAGTCCTGGTATTTTGTTCCTTTATCTTTCTTTTTCTCTACTACTTTTGAACTGATTATTGCATCACGCTCAAATAGCTGCCTTATTTTATTCCGGGCATCTGCATTTTCATTAATCCATTCTGCAATAATATCTCTCGCCCCGGCTAACGCTGCTTCAATATCCGGCACTTCATCATTTAAATATTTTTCCGCAATCTTCTCTATCTTATCTTCCTTCTGTGCCATTATAATTTCTGCAAGAGGTTCTAATCCTTTTTCCCGCGCTGCACTTGCCCTGGTTTTTCGTTTTGGTTTGTATGGCAGATAAATGTCTTCAAGCTCTGCCATATTCCAGCAGTTATTAATTTTCAGTTCCAACTCAGGTGTTAACAATTCCTGGTCGTTAATGCTTTTAAGAATAGCTTCGCGTCTCTTAACCAACTCCAGCAATCGTTTCCATTCCTTTTCAATTGATGTTACCTCTGTTTCATCAAGACTTCCGGTAGCTTCTTTCCTGTAGCGGGAAATAAATGGAATTGTTGCTCCCTCCTCCAGCAGCTTAACTGTATTTGTAACCTGAGATTTATTTATAGCGAGTGTGCTGCTTATATGTTTAATTATAATTTCTGTCATTGTTTTTTGCAAAATGGGTTAATGAGTCATTCCGGAATTCCGGCTCATCGGAATATTTGAAATCTGATTTATATGTTCGCAAGTCTTCTAAGTGCAAATATAAGCGGATGTAATTCCAGCCGAAAGCCCTGCTTGTTATTTAAATGATAAACTTTTGGTGTTAGAATACAATAAAGGTTGGGATGCAGTCCGCCTCAGGCGGAGCGGTTGGCATTGAGCCGCTTGTTAAGAACAGTTGCACTGGTTTTCTAATTATTAAAATCTCTGCTTACCACCACAGTAGATTCTCAATTATGTGCCCTAGCCAATCAAATAAACCAAAATATCCGAGAATACCACCTAAAACGAGTAGAAGGATGTTTATAAACCAAGCCTTATACCCTTCCCTGCGTAGTTGTTTGTTTAAAGAGTTCTGTGTTGGAATTGTTTCCCTTCTTAATGCCATTTATTTCTTTAACTCTTGTAATTTTAGTTTCGATTTAAAGGAGCCAAATTATGAATTATACTACACTGAATTATTACCTTTGGAACAAATATATTCACATTACTACAAAAAATGAGAAAAATATTAAACCTCCATTCTAATATTTTCAAGCGAAACTTTTCAGCACTTTATCAAGCGAAAACTTACCGCCGCCGTTTTCTTTTTCACAAACTTGTTTAATTACATTTTGAAGTCTGTCTTCAAGAGTTGGCTTTTCAACTTGATAAAAAACACCAGTGTAAATTGGTTTATCGGAATATGCTTTTTCCATTGCAACCATTTTATCCCCTCTTGGGTGGTCTTCAGGTAAAGGCTGCAGTATTGCTTTCAATCCTTTAGAATCGAGTAATGGAAATGTTCTGCAAGGGGAAAGAATGTAAACGATAGACATACCTTTATGAGATATTGCTTCCATTAAAATTTGAGTGAGAGATTTTGAATCAACACCGTTTGCACGTGCAATAAAGGAAACATCATAAGCCAAAAATATTGGAATAGCCGCTAATGTATCCTCAAACACACCGAAAGGAGAAGTTTTGGTTTTTACTCCAAGAGGAGAAGTTGGAGAAGTTTGTCCTTTAGTTAAACCATAGATTTGATTATCTATAAGCAAGTAAGTTATACCTACGTTTTTACGCGCTGCATGAGCAATATGTCCGCCTCCGATGCCGAGACCATCGCCATCGCCGCCAACTGCAAACACTGTTAATTCCGGATGAGCAGCTTTAACTCCTAATGCCGTTGGTACTGCACGTCCGTGAGTTCCGTGCAAAGAATAGGTATTAAGGAAATGGGATAAACGCCCTGAGCAACCAATACCTGAAACTGAAACAATGTTTTCGGGCGCAATTTCCAAATTTAAAAGTGCTCTTTGCAAACTTGTAAGAACACCGTAATCACCACAGCCCGGACACCAAACGGGCTCGATAACACTTTTATAATCTTGCAATTGTCGTTTCATCTACTATCCTCGATACTTTTTCAATTCCGTTAAAAATTTCTTCGGGAGTAATCGGCACTCCTTCGGATTTGTGAATTTCAATCGGCTTAACACCGAATTTAGCTTTTATAAAATGAGCAAATTGTCCTGTAAAATTTTCTTCAACCATTATTACCTGCTTCAATCCCGCAAGAAAATGCCGAACCTGTCGTTCGGGTAAAGGCGAAAGAACTTTTGGATGTAAATGGCGAAATAATATTCCCCTTTGCTCAGCAAGCAAACGTGCCTCACGAATTGCACCCTCGGTTGAGCCCCAGCCAATTACACCAATTTTTGCCTCTTCCGAACCTTCATATTCCGGAGGATTTTTTTCAAGAGCATTTGAAAGGGTTTCTAATTTTTTAAATCTTTTGCTCATCATTTTTAAATGGATGTCCGGAAGATAACTTGCTTTTCCGGTTTCATCGTGTTCTAATCCTCCAGATAGATACTGTCCGCCTGCTAGTCCGGGAGTTGTAATAGGAGAAACTCCATCGGGTGTATCTAGAAATCTTTTATAACCATTTAACTTTTCAGGATCCATTTCTATCCTGCGTGCAATTTCAATTTTTTCCGGGGATGGAATTAATATTTCATCTGTAAGCTTGGAACCATCAACTTCAGTCAGTTTCGATAAATCAGGAATGCGTACTGTTGCTTTCCTGTAACCAATTGATTGATCAGTTAAGATCAAAACCGGCATTTGCAAACGTTCTGCAATATTAAATGCACGTATAGTTTGATAAAAACAATCCTCAACGGAAGAAGGTGCAAGAATAACTCGCGGCGCTTCACCGGAAGTACCATAAATTGCAAACTTTAAATCAGATTGTTCTGTTTTTGTAGGAAGACCAGTGCTCGGTCCGCCGCGCTGAACATCAACAATAACCAAAGGCAGCTCTAACATTGATGCTAAATTTAATTGTTCACCCATTAATTGCAATCCGGGACCGGAAGGTGGAGTAATTGCTTTTTCGCCGGCAAATGAAGCACCGATACATGCAGATAACGAAGCAATTTCATCTTCCAACTGAATTGCTCTTCCGCCAACTTTAGGCATTAGATCAGTTAATGTTTCGAATATGGGAGTTGCCGGAGTAATAGGATAACCTGCAACAAATCTGCAGCCTGCAGCGATAGCTCCTAACGCAACAGCTTCGTTGCCGGAGATTAACATGTAATGTTCTTTAGCCTGGGCATCCGCCACAAGTTTAAATTTTGGTTTCCAGTTGTTTTTTTCTCCGCTTGAGTAGCCTGCTTTAAGAGCATTTAAATTATTTTTAATAACATCGCCGCCCTTTGAACCATATCTGTCTTTTATTAATTGTTCTAAAACATTAAAATCAACGCCAAACAAATGTCCGAGTGCACCTAATGCAACAACGTTTTTTCCAAGTTTAGAACCGGTGGCGTCGGTAACCAGCTTTGTAAGTTTAATAGGATAGCATTCAGCTTTTATATTATCTTCTAACTTAACTTCATCAGGATCATAAATCAGCATTCCACCCGACTTTAAATCTTTTATTGTTGTATCATAAGCCTGCTGGTTAAATGCAATAAGATAATCTACCGAGCTTCCCATAGAATAAATTTTTCCATCCCGGATTCGAATTTGAATCATTGAGAATCCGCCTTTTATTTCGGCAGGATATGTTATGTAAGTAAAAACGTGGTAAGCTGTTCTAGCAGCTACTTGTGCAAATAACTCCCCGGCACTTATTACCCCTTCTCCACCTTCACCGCCTATTCGAATTGCAAAATCAATTTCGGAGTGGTAATTGCTGTTATCCATTTAAATGTCCCCATACAGGATTAATATTCAGTATCATTTAGCAGAACAATAATATTCTACAAAAATGAATCCATTTTATAATGTAAAAATATGTGTTTATTTAACATTATAAAAAGAATTTTACTTACAACGTGTAAATATTGTTGTTCTGATGTATAGGAATTTACTAGAGATATTATGTTACTAAATAGGTTGATCTAAAAAACCAAAAAATCCGCACGAGCCGTTAAGAGTACACTATGCCAACCAAACTTCCACAAATTCCAGAAATTCGAGATAATCTGTATTCCACGTTATACCGTTTTTTTTAAATTAAAATCATTTTCAGATTTGCATTCTTAAATAACTGTGAAATAGCCTTCAGCAAACAGGTTCATGGTCTATAAATTTACCGTTGGATCACCTATCAGCTCATGTTATTTTTAACTATTATCGTATTCTTCGCGCGTGATAACATTGATTTCCTGCAAACCGTTATTTCTCAATTCTATATTCATTTTTAGCAATTCATCACTTAAAATAAAATCAACCTGTGTCCTGTATTGTAAAAATATTCCTTCAAGTAAATACAGTCTTTCTATTTGTGAATCTGTTGGTTTACCGGAATAATTGATGACACCCGCATAAATATCCCCAATTTTTTCTGCAAGTCTTCTCTCACCCGATAGACGATGGGGACTTGTTGCAACTAATTCTTTGTGCATTGTATGGAGTTTATCAGACAACAGTTTAAAATTCTGTTTTAGATCACCATCTTCCATTTGTGAAATAGCTTTATCGAGTTTTTCTTTCAAATCTGTAACCTGTCTATCTGTAAATGAAATATCTTCAAGCAAATCGTATGCTTTATTCAAAGTAACAAATTGTAAGTCTAAATCTTCTTGTGAATGACCAGCTTGAGGATCAACTTCAAGAGTTATGCTACTCTCGTAAGTATTTTCACCTTTTTTAATTACAATACTATAATCACCAGGGGGAAATGTCGGACCAAACGCAGTCCTAAAGGCAAGAAGTGGTGATGAAGCTTTTACTTTTGGAGGTTTTTTTCTTACAACCCATTCAACTCTGTTGATGCCCTTATTTTTCCCTGCGGGAAGATTTTTAATAAGCTTTCCATCTGAGTTATAGATTTCAAGCGACATATCACCAAATACATGTCTCTTTTGCATATAATAGGTAATTATGGCTGCAGAAGATGGGTTTGATCCTCTGAATTCGTGATCACCGGATAATCCGTAACCAAATCGTGGATTAGAGATTATATAAGGTTCTGATGGAAAAATTGTGAGTTCAGTTAAAAAAACTTCATCGTTTAGCAATCTGAGAGGGCTAATATCATCTAAAATTAAAATGCCTCTACCATGAGTTCCAATTACAAGATCATTTTCGGTTGGATGAATCACCATTTCATAAATCGGTACTTTGGGCACATCACCCTCAAAACGAATCCAGTTTTGTCCGCCATCAATTGTTACATACAGTCCGTAATCAGTGCCGAGAAAAAGTAAACCAGGATTAACAACATCTTCCACAATTGTACGGGCAAAAGTTTCTATTCCCTCAGTTGCTAGTGATATCCAATTTTCACCTAAATCAGTTGTTTTATAAACGTAAGCATTTTTATCACCATTTCTGTGTCCATCAAAAACTACGTAAGCTGTGTTGTCATCAAAATTACTGGCAACGACTTTTGAACACCAAGTATTTTCCGGAAGATTTATAATTTTCGATGTTACATTATTCCATCTTTTGCCATCATCATTTGTTACTTGCAAATTTCCATCATCCGTTCCTATCCAGATTATTTTGCTGTTCTTTGGTGATTCACTTATCGTGTAAATTGTACAATGATTTTCGGCTGTTGAATTGTCAATTGTTATTCCACCCGATTCCTCTTGTTTTTGTTTTTCGGGATCATTTGTTGTTAAATCCGGTGAAATTTTTTCCCATGAATCTCCCCTATTAGTAGTACGAAACAGATATTGCGCACCAACGTACATCACCCCAGTGTTAGTTGGAGAAAAAGTAATTGGCGTATCCCAATTATATCTTAATTTTTCATCCGGATCATCAGAAAACGGTCTTATCTCTTTTATCTGCCGTGTGTCTTTATAAAAACGCATTACGTTACCTCCCTGGTATTGCCAGTAGAGAATATTTTCATCTTTTGGATCAGGCAGAACATTAAAACCATCGCCATAGCCGACATTCAGCCAATCACAGTTTGTAATTCCACCAACACTTTCAGAGGGACCAACCCAGGAACCATTATCCTGCAGACCACCATATACGTTATATGGTTTTTGATTATCGACACTTACATGATAAAATTGTGAAAGAGGCAGGTTCTGTGCATGCAGCCACGTGCTTCCCCTGTCGTAAGTTATGTACAATCCTCCGTCTGTTCCCAGATACATATTTTTATTATCATTTGGATTAATCCAAAGTGCATGAAGATCTGAATGAACTCTACCTCCCTCTATAAAAGGTGAAGTGAAAGAATAACCACCATCTTCACTCACATAAAGAGTAAAGCCGGGTTTGTAAATTCTATTTGTGTCAACCGGATCGGAAACTAAAAGTGAAAAGTAAAACGGTCTCTCACCAACAATTGACGAAGCATTTTTAAGTTCCCATGTTTTTCCTTTATCGAGCGATCTATATATTCCGGTCTTTTCAGATTCAATTACAGTATAGATAATATTATGATCGGCTTTAGAAAATTCAACTGAAATTCTTCCAAGTTTATCGTATCTGTTTTCAATTTCTACTTTCTCCCAATTAAAACCGCCATCGCTTGTACGGTACAAGCCGCTGCCTTTTCCACCGGAACGGAATGTATAAGGCTTCCTCAGAAAATCCCACATTGCCGCATAAATTAATTGTGGATTATCAGGATCTACAGCTAAATCAGAACAACCAGTTGTTTCATTAACAAAAAGAATTTTACTCCAGCTTAAACCGCCATCGGTAGTTTTAAAAACTCCTCTTTCATCATTTGGTGCCCAAACATTACCTAAGGCTGCTACGTAAACTTCATTACTGTTTTCAGGATTTATAATTATTTCTGCAATATGATTCGAATTTATCAATCCTACATTCTGCCATTTTTCACCACCATTAGTGCTTTTATAAATACCGTTTCCAATACTGATGCTGTTCCTTGTCCATGGTTCTCCTGTTCCAATCCAGACTAAATCATTATCGTTTTGATCAAGTGCAACAGCACCTATAATCTGCACTTCATCCTTAAATACATCTTTAAATGTTGTACCGCCATTAGTGCTTTTCCACACTCCGCCGCTTGCAGAGCCTACATAAACCAAAAGTGGATTTGTATTTGATGCATCGATTGAAGTAATTCGTCCGCTCATTACCGCAGGACCGATGTGTCTTGCCTTCATGGTACCAAAAAAGCTAGACTTTAGTTCACTGTTTTGTCCTGAAACAATTAAAGAACTTAAAAGAAGTAGTAAGACTGAAAAATAAAACGATATTTTTTTCATTGTTTTACTCCGGTGTTTCTTCAGTCTGAGTTGAATCGGGCACATCATTTGAATCACTAGGGGCAGTAAACTCCGGCATTACAAAGATTGAATCATCAATTTCCACATCATAATTTATTTCATCAAAAGTCATCTGCATTATAGTTTGTCCGTCTCTTTTCGTTTCCATAGAAAAAGGACTTAAAATCTCGTTCACATATTTATAATTACTGTAAAATGATTCTGTCTCAATCTCAACATCCTGCATTTTCATTTTTGAACTTGTTTTTAGTACAACATAATTCTCAGCATCAATAAAAGTATTAATTACATCGCCGTTCGGTCTCGTCAGCTTCAATACATAAGTATCAATATCATCCAAAGCTTCTGTTCCAATTAGTTCAACCTGATACCCTTTTTCTTCATAATTGTAAAGCATTCCATCGTAATCAGCTTGAAGTGTCATTCTATCAATCTGTTCCGCTGTCATTGGAAGAGGATCCGATGAACCGGCAAAAGGATTTACAGCCCATCCAATTTCACCATCAAAAGCCGTTACTATCTCCATTCCCTGGAAAGTTGCTTCAGAACGAAAATACATTGGTCTTCTATGATATGATTTAAATGGAATTTCGAATTGTCCCTGCATAATTTTACCTGTTGTGCTAAATGTGCTAGTCTGCATCAGCTTATCCTGCCCGACTACTGCAAAATGTTCAGCAAGAATTTCATCAACAGTTTGTGCGTAAATTGCAGGAAAGATTAAAAACGCTATAAATGAAAGGATAATTAAATTTTTCATTGTTTCCTCTTACTTATTGTGAGAATAAAGGTTCTATTTTGATAGATTCAATGTTAAAATCTAAATCATCAAATAGTCATAACAAAGTGAAGAAAGTTAAATTATGATGAGCAACGATATTATCATTTGGGACTTAGTTTTTTAATGATAACCGGAAGATTTGATAAGTGGGCGGTAAAACTTTTTAGAGCCAATGAAATTGCACTTCAATACACAGCGGGGTACGAAACTTTGTAAGGCTACAAATTGTTATTATTATAAATATACTCATATTTTGTGTTAATTAAATATTAACAATTTTGTATTTTTATAACTGAAAAAGTTAGATTTTCCTAGAATATACAATTCTAATGAAGAGATTACTAGAAACAAAAGTTAAAAAAGTTAATTCCGGGCACAATACCATCATTAACAGCCAGGATCTTATTTTAGGCGAAGGATACTTTACCGTAATCGCTGGTCCCTGTGCAGTTGAAAATGAAAACATTGCAGTTGAAACAGCTAAAGCAGTTGAAAAAGCTGGTGCAAAGATTTTTCGCAGTTCTCTATTTAAACCACGCACATCTCCATATACTTACCAGGGCTTTGGGCTCGATGGTATCGAGATATTAAAGACGATTAAGCAAGAAACCAATCTCTTACTGGAAACAGAAATTCTAAGTGCTGATCATTTAGATGATCTTGCAAAAGAAGTTGATATACTCCGTGTTGGTTCAAGAAACATGGACAATTACGAACTTTTAAAGGCAGTCGGACGAACAAATAAACCTATAATCCTAAAACGAAATATGAGTGCAACACTCGAAGAGTTTTTGCTTGCTGCAGAATATATTTTGTCTGTTGGAAATGAAAA
>CBDUAV010000100.1:0-9964 GCA_965365225.1 uncultured Ignavibacteria bacterium
CTCGGTTTGGTATAAGAATTCCGATTGGAATAGATTATTTGTTTGCGACAGCACCGATAGATGTATTTCTGGAACTCGTACCTATTCTTGATTTATCACCGGAAACAGACTTTGGAGTCGGCGGAGGTATAGGAATAAGATATTGGTTTTATTAAGCTAAAAATTGGGTGGGAAAATTAAGGGCGGGTTAATCCCGCCTTTAGTTATTTGTCTCTAACCCGGATTAATACCTTTTAAGTGAAAACAAGAAAACTATATGACACATATAAAAATAAGTAAAATGCTGGAGTCTACGGGTGGTAACTTTATAACTCTGGAAAGGATCACTCTTGATGAAAGAGCACCGGCACAAATAAGACTTACTGCTTTTTTAGCGCTTAATGAAAAAAATAAAGAGTATCCAGTTCAAGTGATTAATCAAGATGTCGAAAGTAATAATCTAAAAATATCATTAGATAGTAATAATAAACTAAATGTTTAACCGTTCTAAATAATCAATAGAGGAACACAATGAAAAAAATAAGAGGAATAATGTTAATTGCAGTAGTTGCAGGCCTTGCTATTTTTAGTTACAGCTGCAGCACAAGCAACGCTGTTAAAGGCGGAGTCATAGGCGGTGTTGGCGGTGCTGTGGTTGGAGGAATTGTTGGAAACGAATTAGGTAATACTGCAGTTGGTGCTATTATTGGCGCAGCAGTAGGTGGTACCGCTGGAGCGTTGATAGGTAATTATATGGACGAGCAGGCGGAAGAAATGGATAACGATATTGAAGGTGCAAAAATTGAAAGAGTTGGAGAAGGTATAAAAATTACTTTCGATTCTGGAATTTTATTTGAAACCAATTCATCCACGCTTCAATCTCAGGCGAGAACAAATATTTCTAATCTCGCTGTCATTCTTAACAAATATCCCGATACAAATATTTTAGTAACAGGTCATACCGATTTTGACGGTACAGAGGAATACAATCAATCTTTATCTGAAAGAAGGGCGAAGTCAGTTTCAGATTATGCGATGGGACAAGGTGTTATTTCCTCAAGACTTTCGGTGCTTGGATTAGGCGAACTTGAACCAGTTGCAACAAATGAAACCCCTGAAGGGAAGCAGCTTAACAGAAGGGTTGAGATTGCAATTTTTGCAAATGAAGATCTTAAAAAGGCTGCGGAAAGAGGTCAGCTTTAAGTAAGCGTTTATCTTAATTCCTGGTATTCCAAAAAAATTATCCGGCATTGATTATCAAATGAAGATCAATAGATCGACTAAGTGCGTGATGAACAGAACGAAATAAATATGTCTTTACAGCAGTAAAATTTATATGGTATAATGAAATTATTCGGAAATATTTTTTACGCAACGGTGGAGCTTAAAAAAATAGAAACTTGCGGATTAATTAAAGGACTTGATTTTATATATCACATTATACTTTGTCTTTCAATTTTACTGCTGTTTTTATATAAAACTAGCTCTAATAAAGTTTTTATGATTTTTGCCGGCTCTAAAGATGTAGTCCCTTTTTCATCCCTTTGCTCTATTGAACAATGCTAAACTTTTGCATATTCTATTGTAGTATTCAGGCAACTATTACATCAAACAATTCTTAAGAGTAACTGACTTACCTGAATAAAGCAAATAAATGTTTCTAAACAATTTATGAGGAGCATTATGAAAAACAAATATTTCATCTTACCAGCGATTGTGCTAATTGCAGGATCATTATTAACCGGTTGTAATAACAATCGAGATAAAACAGCTGAGGATGCTGCTGAAAGTATTGAACAAGCGAAGCAGGATTTAAAAGAAACGCAGGCTCAATATGAAAAGGAATGGCAGCAGTTCAAGAGCGATGCGGAATCAAGGATTAGTGCTAACGAAAAACGTATTAATGAATTCAAAAAGAAGCTTATAACGTCGAGTGAAAAGTTCAAAGCTAAGTTTGAAAATAAAATTTTGACGTTGGAGCAAAAAAATATCGAACTAAAGAAAAAGATAAATGAATATCAATATGAGGGAAAAGATAATTGGGAAGATTTCAAACTAAAGTTTAATAATGATATGGATAGTATTGGAAACGCAATTACTGATGTATTCACAGAAAAAGATTAAACAGTAATTGATTTTTAAATAAACCTGATAGATCAGGAGTTAGCTGTAATTATTTTTAAGGTAGTTAAAGGATGAAACCAAAAACGATTTTTATCATTGCAATACTTTTACTTTTTGCAATAATTATTATACAAAATACTGAAGTGACTGGCGTTCAACTTTTAGTTTGGAAGGTTGAAATGTCAAGGGCTATACTGCTGCCAATAATTTTTATTGCCGGGTTAATCATTGGCTTTCTTGGTTGCTTGATTATTACCAAAAAGAAATAGCTAAACTATTATAAACGAAAAAGTATTAATTAACTTGGGACAGAACATTACAAATTCAACAATCAACCGGATTGCATTCATTGGAAACTATTTGCCGCGACAATTTGGAATTGCTACATCTACATACGATTTGTATGAAGCCATCTTTGAACAATACAGTAGTACAACGTGCATTGTCCTTCCTGTTAATGATGTGGCGGCTGGTTATGCTTATCCAAATCAGGTAAGAGGTGGACAATTGTCGCCTAATCCTAACTTTTTATACAGTGTCCGTCAAACCGGTACAGAATATCCTACTTACGTGCAGGAAAGTTGATTGTCTGCAGCCATGCTATCATTATTAAATTTATAAGGAGAACAAAATGAATATCTACGTAGGCAACTTAGCCCAAAATGTACAGGAAGAAGATCTGAACACTCTTTTTTCCCAGCATGGGAAGGTAGACAGTGTTAAGATTATCCGCGATATGTATTCCAAGATATCAAAAGGATTCGGTTTTATTGAGATGCTTGTAAAAGATGAAGCCCAAAAAGCACTTCATGTGTTAAACAATTCTGAGCTTAAAGGAAAAAAACTTGTTGTTAACGAAGCCAGACCTAAGAAGGAAAGAGGAAGCAACGAAAGAAGATATTAATTTTTAGGTAGAAGATGCAACAATTAGCATAAGGGAAAAATGGCTGCAAAAGCAGCTAAACGTGTAGAATAAAGTAATGTAAATAAAATATAATTCATGAACAGGTATTGAAAATTAATAAACTTAGGTGATAACTTATGAACGCAAACGCATTAGTATATAGTGAAAACGAATTAGGGAAGATTGATGGAAAAGTTGCAAACGGTCTTGTAAGACATTCAGAAAAATATCAAATTGATGGTGTTATAGATAGTACAAAGGCTGGTCTTGATGCGGGAGAATATCTTGATGGAATAAAAAATGGTGTCCAGATATACTCGACTATCGAGGATGCTATCGAGAACTTGAAATACGTTCCGGAATATTTCATCTACGGCATTGCGCCACTCGCTTCATTTCTTGACAGGAATCAGCGAGAGATAATCTTCACTGCCATGGAAAAGGGAATGAATATTGTAAACGGTCTACCGGAATTCTTCACCGAGGATGAAGAATTCATTCAAAAGGCGAGTGAATATGGCGTCCAAATCTACGATGTAAGAAAACCTCCTAAGAGAAAGGATCTGCATATATTCTCAGGACATATCAATGAAGTTAAAACCCCGGTAATAACAGTCCTTGGTACAGATTGCGCTGTTGGCAAAAGAACAACCGCGGTAAATCTCGTTGACGCCTTAATACAAGAGGGACTGAATGCAGCTTTCATAGCGACCGGACAAACCGGTTTGCTCCAGGGTTCAAAGTATGGTATTGCAGTAGATGTTTTAAGTTCAGGTTTTGCAACAGGTGAGGTTGAAAATGCGATTCTCAATGCTTGTGAAAAAGAGAATCCGGACATAATCGTTGTCGAGGGTCAAGGTGCTCTAAGTCATCCTGCGTTTACCTCCTCCTGCTCAATTATAAGAGGAGCTATGCCAAATGCAATTATACTCCAGCACCCGCCAAAAAGAATTAACCATTGCGATTATCCCGCTATACCTATGCCCACACTGGATAGCGAGATCAAATTACTAGAAATATTTTCCAAATCACCGGTAATTGCAATTACACTCAACCATGAAGACATGACCGATGATGAAGTAAAGAACACTATATTGGAGTATGAATTCAAATATGAATTACCAACTACAGATGTCTTAAAGTATGGAAGTGATAAACTTGTTAAAGCGTTAATAGATTTTTTTCCGGAACTGCAAAAAAGTGCAGCCTTGATATGGCAACCCCAAGAATAGAAATAAATCTTGAGAAAATTGCACATAATGCAATAACATTAAAGGATTTATATGGTTCGAAGGGCATCGATGTTATGGGTGTTACAAAGGTGGTTTGCGGTGACTCTAATATCGCTAATGTTCTAGTAAAAAACGGGATAGGCATTCTTGCTGACTCAAGGATAGAGAATATCAAAAGGATGCAAGATGCCGGCATACAAGCCGAGTTTCTCCTGCTAAGAACACCCCTCCTTAGTCAAGCTGAAGCAGTGATAAAATATGCTGACATTAGCCTTAACTCAGAAATTTCAGTAATCGAAAGACTTTCACAGTTTGCAGCGAAGAAAAATATCAAACATAAAATAATATTAATGGTAGAGCTTGGAGATTTAAGGGAAGGGTTAATGCCATCGGATTTGGATAGCACGGTTGCACAGTTATTAGAATTAGAGGGAATCAAGCTTGCTGGTATTGGAACAAACCTTGCCTGTCTTGGAGGGATCGAACCTGATGATGAAAAAATGATATGTCTTTCTTCAATCGTTCAATATATTGAAGAAAAGTACGCACTGAAATTAGAGATTATTTCTGGTGGAAATTCAGCAAATTTTAACTGGTTCATATCCACAAAGAATATTGACCGAATCAATAGTCTACGGTTGGGTGAATCAATCTATTTGGGATGTGAAACTCTTCAAAGAAAACCTATTCCGGGATTATTCACAGATGCTTTTACACTTGTTGCTGAAGTAATCGAATCAAAAATAAAACCATCAGTACCTTATGGCAAAGTTTTTCAAGATGCATTTGGAAATGTTCCTGAGTTTCATGACCTTGGTCAAATAAAAAGAGCTATTTTGGGAGTTGGATTGCAGGATGTATTAGTTTCTGGATTGACTTCCAGATTGGAAATTGAAATTCTTGGAGCAAGTAGTGACCATATAATAGTCAATGCAAAGCAAATAGACTTAAAAGTTGGTGACGAAGTGGAGTTTGATTTGAATTACGGAGCCTTGCTTGCAGCTATGACATCACCATATGTAACTAAAAAGCAGGTGTCTGCATGAATGCTCAAGAATATTGCGAAATGGTTGAACAACATTACCGCCGGCAGCAGCAACTTCTTCCCACGATTTCTATAAATGAAAACAATTCTTCATTAATCAGTTTAATAAAATCAAAATTTAATTTGGTCTTTGAACCATCAATTAAAAAAGATTATAAATATCTTGTCAGAGAAGCTGTCTTTGAAAAGATTGGACGAATAAGTAAGCTTTTAGAAAAAGAAGATAAAAAATTAATAATTCGCTCTGTATGGAGATCATTTGAACATCAAAGATTGTTATGGGAAAATAAGGTTGCTTCTTTGCAAAAAGAATATCCAAACAAACAAATAGAAGAAATTGAAGAATTCGTCTCGTATTTTATTGCACCTGCAAGTAAATCCATGCATTCAACCGGCGGTGCTGTGGATGCATTGATATATGATTTGAAAAATGATTGCGTTATGGATTTTGGAACAAATGATGGTCTAAACATCAACCTTAGTGATAAGTGCTACCCATACCATCCTTTTATTTCGAGCGAAGCGAAGAAGAACAGAAAATTACTAATAGATCTATTTGAAGAAGAAGATTTTGTAGTTGATATAAAAGAGTATTGGCATTTTGATTATGGTGATGCTATCTGGGCATTAGAAAAGAAGAAAGATCAGGCAATATACGGGAATATTAAAGCATAGTCTATTATCATTTCACCGCATCACACTTACTATGCACTAGTAACCCATCCTCCCGAGAACTGATTTCCCAGTTTTGTATTAACCGAATAAGCTATGACTGGATTCAGCAGCTTCCAGCCTAAAAGAAAGTATTAATTCACAATATAAAATGCAGAACATTAATTTCATTATTCTAGACGTCAAAAACTTCGTCATTGATTTCTAAACATTTGAAAAACAATAATTTATGGAATCGTGAATCTGAATAATCAGATCGCTGGCCTGCCTGCCGTAGGCAGGCTCGAGCCCGTTCACCAGCCTAGCCTTTTAAGCCTTGTATTTAAATAAGTTACAAGGCTTTTTTACTTATGACCGTTACTCATAAAAGATTATTTTACTGCGAATAAAATTTCTTTCAAAGCTTTATCTCTTCCATATACATCTTCTCTAAAATTTGTTATGCCCTTTTCATCAACCCAGGCTGTATAGTAATCAATATAAAGCGGCATTTTTCTGGAAAGAATTAGCTCGGTAGTTTTTTTGTCTTTTGAATTTCTTCTTAGTGAATTCCTTTTCTGATTGTACTCAGTTATTTTAGATTTATCTTTTACTCTTTGCCCGATTTCAATTTTTAGATAGTCAATATTCCATTTTGGATGATTCTCCAAAAGAAATTCTGCAACCTGTAAGGGTTTTTCAACCCTTACACAGCCGTGGCTTACAGCCCGGTTTGAATACTTAAATGGTAACCTTGAAGGTGTATCGTGCAGATAAATTCCGAATGGATTATAAAACATAAATTTAATTTTTCCTAATGCATTTCCCGCTCCCGGATCCTGCACAATTTTGTAGGGAATTGTATCTGAATACAACTCACTAATATCAAACTCATCCAAATTTATCTCTAAGGTATCTATGTAAACTTTAAAGTTTCTGCTTTGCAAATAACTCGAATCATTTTTAACCTTTGTTGCAATTTCTTCACGCATGATGCTTGTCGGAACATTCCATGTTGGATTTAACACTAAGTAAGAAATTTCACCATACATGTTTGGAGTTTCCCAATCATCCGGTTTGTGCCGCCAGTTTTTTGTTTTTTTGTAGTACTGATATCTTTCTTCATAGTCTGAGGGTCTTTTTCTTCCCGCACAAACTTTTGATTCAAAGATAGTTTTTCCTTTATCGTTGATGTATAATCTAAAATCCGGAATGTTTACAAGTATATATTGCAAAGAATCGGGATAATCGATCCATCTGAATCTTTCAAGATTAATTTTTATTTTCTCTACATACTCTCGCGGTGTAATATTTAATCTTCCAATTGTATTTTTGCCAATTACTCCATCATCATTTAACCCATTAATTCTCTGAAAATATTTAATTGAAACTGCAAGAAGTGAATCGTAGACGGTAAAGTCCTTTATTTTTATTTTTGATGTATCAAGAAATCCAAGCGTAATTAATCTTTCAGCAATTAGTGCTATTGATGAATCTTCATCGCCAACTTCTATTTTTTTCTCGGTTACTGGTATTTCGTTCCATTTATATTCCAAGAACTTTTTAAAATGATTTAATGATGATTGAAGCCGTTTATATCTTTCACTTTTTGGTTGAATATTTTGAATATACTTTTCAAGGTTTTCCTGTTTTAGAGGTTCAAGCAAATCTCTTTTCGAAATATCTGTTGCAGGCAGATAATAACTATCGGAAAAAATTTCTTTTGGGTTTAGTACACCAAAACGCATGTGATAACTATAACTTAAAATTGCATCGGTTACGAGCAGTTCAACTTTCGCTAAAGAAGTATGCCGCTCTTTATTTTCTATGCTGTATTTAATTGATTTCAGGTACTCTTCTGAAATTCGAGTGTAGTGATAAGTTTCAGGATTTAAACCATGCTCTTCAGATTTTTGAAATGTGATAAGCAGTAAGTAAAGCAAATCTTTTTCTTCAAAGCTTTTTATAAAAAGCGGTTCATAATTTCTTTTTGAATAAATATATTTTAGAGTATCAAAGTGCTGAATTGAAGTTTCTTTCTGTGTTATCAAAGTATCATTTTTAAGAAACAAATCTTTTATAGATGTTTGATATTCAGTTGATCTGAATTTCAGCTTTTCGTTTAAAGTTTGCTCAGACTCTGTAGTTTTCTTGTTGCACGCAGAAAACGAAATCAGCAAAGACACACATATTATTAACACACTCGTATTCAAGTTATACTGTACCCTCATTTTTTTTATAACAGTTGGATTATCAGATAAACATGTATTGTTTAATACTTACAAATTTAATGTACAAAAAATTATTTATATACTTAAAAAAATGATTCGAATTCAATCAATTCAACCGTTAATCATTAATATGTTGTTACTCATACCAGCAAGTGCTAATTTCAATAACAAGTAGAAACAATCATTAGATTTTTCACTTTCTCTATTAATTAAATTATTCAACAAAATAAGGAGGGCTTTATGCGAAGAATATTTTCGCTAGCAATATTTGCTGCTGTACTTATCCTGCTGACTGTTTTACTTTTTCCCGGTTGCTCAAAATCTGAGGACGAAGGAAAAATTAATATAACAACAATGTCTTCGGAGGCTGAAACTGAGTTTATTAAAGGAAGAGAACTTTTTGAAAAGTTACGCCAGCGTGAATCGTTGGAGTATTTTGAAAATGCTTTTTCTAAGGACAACAAATTTGCAATGGCTTACTATTATCATTCATTAGCTAATCCAACTGCAAAAGGATTTTTTGATGATTTGGATAATGCTGTTTCAAATGCAGAAAATGTTTCGGAGGGGGAAAGATTAATTATACTAGCTTTACAGGCTGGTGTCGATGGTAATCAAAAATTACAGGAACAACATTTGAAAAAATTAGTTGAGCTCTATCCAAATGATGAAAGAGCGCACGGACAATTAGGTCAGTTTTATTTTGGACAGCAAAAGTATGAACTTGCTATTCAGCATCTGAAAAAATCCACTGAAATATCTCCTAATTATTCATTATCGTATAATATGCTTGGCTATTCTTACAGGAATCTCAACAATTTTGATGATGCAGAAAAATCATTTAAAAAATATATTGAATTGATTCCTGATGATCCGAATCCGTACGATTCGTACGCAGAAATGCTTTTAAAACAGGGTAGATACGATGAATCAATTGTTCAGTACAATAAAGCTCTGGAAGTAAATCCTGATTTTTTTGCTTCGCACATGGGAATTTCCAATAATTTGATTTTCCAAAAAAAGTATGACCAAGCAAAAGAGAATTGCAGAAACTGTTACGATATAGCAAAGAACGACGGCGAAAGACGTTTTGCACTTTTTACAATGACTGTAGCTTATGTTGATGAAGGTGATATTGATGGGGCAATGGAACAAATGCAAAAGCAATTTGATATAGCAAGTGCAATAAATGACGCTGGTGCAATGACAGGTGATTTGAATACAATGGGAAATATATTGTATGAAGCCGGCAGGTACGATGAAGCAAGAAAAAAGTATAAAGAGGCATTAAGAGTTATGATGGAATCTGATCTTTCGGCAGAAGTAAAAGAAAATACCAGAAGATTATCAATTTATAATGAAGGAAGATTGCAACTAAAAACAGGTGACTTGAAAGATGCAAAAACAATGGCTGTCGATTTTAGCAATCAAGCAAAGAATGCAAACAATACTTTTCAGATTTGGCTTTCGCATTACTTTAATGGACTAATTACATTGCAAGAAGAGGACTACAAAGCTGCAATACGCGAGTTCAAGAGTGCCAATTTGCAGAATCCGCAAACTCATCATAAATTGGCATTAGCATATTTAGGTGATGGAAATAAAGAAGAAGCAAAAAAGTATGCCGATCAATGTGCTAATTTTAATGCGCTAACAAGTCTTAACCAGGCTTTTGTCCGCAACGAGGCACAAGAGATGCTTAAATCTCTTTAATTTTGTAGAGGCTGTTTCACAAGTTAATTAGTCATTAAGAGTCCGGCAGAAGCCGGACTCACAATGATGTTTTATTTTTTTGGGG
>CBDUAV010000101.1:0-9678 GCA_965365225.1 uncultured Ignavibacteria bacterium
TCTGGGTAAATAATAAAAAACCCCCGCCTATGTTATTAAGCAGGGATTGGCGTTAGTTTGTATTTTTACTATTTCCTTACGTAGTACACGCCTTCAGAGAATTTTATTTTGTCTCTACTAATACCTTTTCGAACTACATCTTCATAATACGATTGAAATATTTCCAGATCTCCTTCCCCTGCTTCAAAATAATCTAAGCTTCCATCAGCATATAAATCTCTGATGATGTAAGAATAATCGCCGTTGAATGCTTTTATGGCAAATACATTGTAAGTTTCTCCATCAACAAGAACATACGTTCTCAATTCAAATGTGTGTTCTTTATCAGAGGTAAGATAATAATGTTCAAAATATTTCTGCTTAAGAGATCCTTTTGCTGATGCAGTCGAGATTGCTCCCTGGTAAATATTGTTTGCTTCTTCAAGAGAAATATCTCCTACAATCACCTCATCAAGGATACCATCCTGTTGCTTATCAAGACACTTGAGCAATATTTCATTTTGATCCTCCCTTATCAATAGATTATATCCCTCTGTTTGTTGTGGAGAAAATCCCAGAATTTTATATTCTTCCCCCTGATGTGAAAATGTCAAAAGGTTTGAATAATTATTCAATAATTCAGAATTAGATGCACAACTAAGTAAACCCAATAATGTTAGAATCAAAACAATTCTAATGAGTGATTTCATATTAAATCTTCCTTAATTTTTCATTGATGTTGAATTAACTATTTCACTTATCTTAAAGACAAAACTCTTACCAATACGAAATGACTATCGCTGTGGCTCTATAAGTCGTTTATTTACAGCGGATTAAAGACAATATTAACTTATAATAATTTGAGGATGGACTAACCCTTATTGCCGAAATATTGGCAATTGCCATTATAGTAGCATATTAAATAATGTGATTATGATTAAGAATAATTTATCGAACTGTTCTAACCTACCTTTATCTAATGACTTAGCAATCTGATAATTTTAACCGAATTTACTTGGCAGCCTCTTTGTCTGCTATTTGAACGTTAATTAATCCAAGATTGATTATGAGCGATTGGTATAAATAAATTACTTCCAACATTTAGTAGTATGAATTTTTCAATTTCCATTTTATCGAAAGCAATACATTAATACATATTATAATAGGAGATACTGTTATGTCTAAACATATTTCTAGCTTTTTTATAATGATACTCATATTCCTGCTAATTGTTTGTTTTGTTAATCCAGAATTATCTTTTGGACAGGACTACGATAGCAATATTAACATCGGAGAGATAATTGAAGTTAATTCTGAAATACTTCAAGAAAGTCGTAACATTTTTATTTATACACCAGCAGGTTATGAAGAATCAAACATGAAATACCCAACGCTTTATGTAACGGATGGGGCTGAGAATTATTTAATATCAACTGCAATCGTAAATTTTCTTTCCCGTATCCAACGAATACCACCAATGATTATTGTTGGAATTCCTAATGTGGACAGAAATCGAGATTTATCTCCCTTGTTTATTGAAGGCACTTCTGATCAGGGTGAAGGTGATAATTTCCTTAACTTCTTAAAGGATGAATTAATTCCCTACCTGGATAATACATATAGAACAAATAATTATAGAATTCTATTTGGACATTCATTAGGTGGGATTTTTGCAAATTATACATTAATTACAAAGCCCGAATTGTTTAATGCCTATATTACTGCAAGCCCTTACTTAATGTATAATGATGGATTCATTCTTAAAGAAGCGGAATCAAAAATAGATAATTTATTAAAAAGTAGAAATCAACTATATATTGCATTGGGGAATGAACCTGCTTACCATGAAAGTTTAAATAAATATACTGCTTTACTTAAAGATAAAGCAAAAACACTCAAATGGGATTATCAAATATTTAATAAAGAGGATCATAACTCAATTCCTGTAATAACTCTTTTAGAGGGACTTAAATATGTTTATTCCGATTTTCAACTTAATATGGAAACTGCGATGCAGGGAATAAATGCAATTTTAAAACACTATGCATTATTAGAATCAAAATATGATTATAAAACTGACATTCCGGAGAATACTTTAAATATAATAGGATACAGATTAATGCAAAATGGACATAATGACAAAGCTATTGAAGTATTTAAATACAATGTTGAATTATATCCTAACTCTGCAAATGTTTACGACAGTCTTGCTGAGGCATTAGAAAACTCAGGTAAGACAAAAGAAGCAGCCAAGAACTATAAAATCGCCGTAAAAATTGGTAAAAAGATTGATGACCCTAATCTAATGATATATCAAAGAAACTTAGCAAGGGTTGAAAACAAAGCACAATAAATATTAAAAGATAAAGTTCAAACAACATTTATATTATTTCAAACAAATATTTGGATTAGAGTGACGTATGTAAATGCAATCCGGCTGTCTGCTCCAGAGGTTTTCTAACACTCTCTGAATAGATAAGAAACACTGTCGTGATTAAGGTATTGAAGCAACCCTCGGCAGTAATAGTGTTTTTTTTATTTGTGCTCCAATCCGAATTCTCCTTGAATACTTCGCTCAGTTTCTTTTTACCGAGATTCTCAGGAAGAACAAAAGGATTAACAGCAGCCGTCAATTTTTTCAATTACAGGCTAGTAATTAATGTACATGTCATCTCATAAATCATCCTCTCCAAAAAAATATTCAGGGTAAACAGTATAGAAATTTGAATGAATTTTTTCCCCAGACTTTTACTAAACTTTTTCCGCTTCAAGGGTTCAATTTCTTATCAATGAAAATTGACAGGGATTTTTAGGTAAGCAATTAAATTAATAGAACCAAAGTGAAGCCCACCCTCTAAAAAGTTGCGATTATGAACTGAAATAAATGATTTTTTGAAAATGCAAACAGTCCGTGACTCTGCGCGATGTTTTTCGATTTGATGTTATGTTCTTTATTGATGAGAATATAAAAGCAGGAACATATTCTTATCGCTTAAAACAAGTTGATGCTGAGGGAAAATTTGAATATTCAAAAGTAATTGAAGTTGATCTTGGTTCACCAGTGAATTATGAGTTAAGTCAGAATTATCCCAATCCTTTTAATCCTTCAACTACAATTAGATTTTCACTAACAGAAAGTAGTTTTATCAATTTAACAATTTTCAACTCCCTCGGAGAAAAAATTGAAGAACTCGTAAACGAAGTTAAAGAGCATGGTATACATACAACCGAGTTTAATGCTAAAGATTTACCAAATGGTGCTTATATATACAGACTGCGGGCTAGTAACTTTACACAAATTAAAAAGATGATTTTAGTTAAGTAATCTCAGCAAATTTATTCCTTTCACCAACTTCTGCTTAATAACTAGGCGGGGGTTTTAATTATTTGCTCAATAACAATTATAAGTTGTCTACTAAGAAATACCGAGAGGTTATGGCAGTAGTTATGGCGATACTTTCTCTATTTAAAAATTAAATATCGTACGACTTTTCAATATAAGATGATAATTTTTTCTTATCAATATTATTTAAAAATGAATGTACAATAGAGTTTAAGTTGCACTGCTTCAGTTCTTCCAAACCCCAATTAAATGTATTTATAAGTTTTTGATATTCTTCAGTTAAAGAAATATTAACAAGAGTACGTGCATCTGTATTTATACTAACCGATACTCCCCTTTTATACAAATAATCTACAGGGTGATCTTCGATAGAATTAAATACATCTGTTTGAATATTGCAGGTCGGACATATTTCCAGGTGAATATCATTGTTAACAATTTCATCAACAAGCTCTTCATCTTCTATACATCTTACACCGTGACCAATTCTTGAAGGATTAAAATTACTTAAAGTCTCTCTTATACTTTGAGCACCATTAGCCTCACCTGCATGCGCAGTTCGCGGAATCCCTCCGTCAATTGCATACTGAAAAGCTTTACGGTGAGCATAAATGGGAAAACCGGCTTCATCTGCAGCTAAATCAAAGCCAATAACCGGTAAATTCCATAAATATTTTTCAACCAGTTTAACCGTTTGAATACTTTGGAATTCATTAAAGTGTCTAAGTGTGCACAGAATTATGCCTGCTCTAATTCCAAACTTCTCGCTGCATTGTTTTATACGGTTTGTAACAATCTCAACAACACTTTCTGCTGTTAGTCCCTTTTCATTATGCAGCAGCGGTGCAAATCTAATTTCAGCAAGAATAACATTTTCTTTTTTTAATTGATCGAATAAATCCTCAACTACCGATTCAAGTTCATATTCTGTTTGCATAAGTTCTATTCCGCTGGAAGCTCTTTTTAGAAAATCTGCAAGATTATCACATTTTGGAGGCGCAATAAAATCTCTGTTATAACCTTCATGTGTGATTTCTGGTCTGAGCTTAGATACGACATCAAAGCTAAGTGAACAATCTAAATGTAAGTGAAGTTCTACTTTGGGAAGACTTAGAAGTGTTTTGAAATCAATATCCGATCGGTTCATGACTTGAATTCACTTATAATATTTAAAATTTCGTCAGCAGTTCCAGCATTATAGTCAAAATCATTTTTAAGATTATTAGAATGAAAACATTCAGAATATGCGGCTGCAATTGAAATTACTTTCAAACTTCTATTATTTTTTTCAAAAAATTCATTTGCATTTTTTGCAGTTCGAAGATCGGTTTCGTGATCGCCAATGTAAAATACAATTCCTGATTTAGAATTACATAAATATTCGATACATTTTAACAATCCCGCAGGATGTGGCTTTTGCAATTTCAGATTAACCTCTTCATATCCAATGATTGATTGAAAAAATGCGTGAAGATTATTTCGTTTTAAATTTTGAAATATATTTTCTTTTGAGTTTTGTGATACAATACCCTGTGGAAAATTTAATGATTTTATAGTAGAACTTATACCATCGATTGGTGGTACGATGGTATCATCGTTTAGTTGAAATTCAGTCCAAAGCTTACCTGCCTCATCAATCTCGTTTTCATCCAAGTAAAATTGATCTCTATAAAAATCCCGCCAGTTTCTAGCTTGCAAATGGGAGTTGTAGTAATCTTTAACAGAATATAATGCTGGAAAATTTTTATAAGTACCTTTAACCTTGTTCACAATTTTTTTTGTAACGTTATAATTCCTTTCTCTTGTATCGAAAAGAGTTCCATCGTAATCCCAGATTATTGCACAAATATTTTTGGATTTATTATGCATTTAAAGCATTTCTCATTTAATATTTACAGAAAAAATTCAACTAAAATTAAAAAAGCCCCTGCATATTTGCAGAGGCTTTTGAGAAATTTATGTTTTATAAAATACTAAAGAAATATCTCAGACCTAATTGCATTTGCCACCTGGAAGCTATTCCAGGATCGTCAATATAGGTTTCTTTTAGTCTTGTATCGAAATTGAAAACTGGTTCACCATCAGAATTAAATTCAACTAATTCAAGAGGAGAAGTAGCAGCAGATGATGCAACTTTTCTTACACCTCCGATACCAAGTAAACTGGGTACATTCAAGATATCCAAGCTCAATTGAAATGTGTGTTTCATACCACCCGTCATAAAATTGATATCCTGCATAAACCTTAAATCAATATTCCACCACCAGGGATTTACTGCTCCGAATCGCTCAGCAATTTCACCTCTATGCTCTTTTAAATAATCATCTTGCTCAATGAAAGCATTAAGAGCAGCCCATTGTTCTTCAACAGTTGCCACAAAATTCCCACTACCATCATTTTCAGAAAGGTTGATTTCACTTTGATCCCTAGGAATATAAATCAAATCGTTGCTGTATCCGTCACCATTCACATCGCCGGCATAGAGGAATGAGTATCTGTTTCCCCCGGCACCGGTAAATCTGTTTCCTTCAGATACTTCAAAAAATAATCCAAAATGCGATGTAAAGTTTTCACTCCATTGAACTGAATACGTTCCATGTCCAATTATCCTATGCCTTACTCCAAATTCTGAATAACTTAAAGTCGGCGTGTTTGGATTTCCTTGTGTAGGATTTTCCTGCCACAAAACACTGGCAATTTCTGTGGATTTTAGTAAGCTTTTTGCCTGCATAAAGGTGTAAGCCAATCCTGTACTAAGTCCAAAATCAAATTGCTTTCTCAACTGTGCTGTTATGCTGTAATTATAACCTTTGGTTGCATTATCAATAACATAGACACCGGCTTTACCATCAGGATTCAGCTCATGCACACCATCACCACTTGGTAAATCTCCACCGTAATATGGTCTTCCATCAGGAAGTGTACGAATTGGGGGAGCTAAATCAGCATTCCTGACATAAATTCCATTTAAATCTTTACCATACAGAAATTCAAGAGTTAATAGAAAATTCTCAGGAAGCATTTGATCTAATGCAATATTAGTATTCCAGACCTGCGGCCAGACAAAAAACCTGTCCATAGCATTCAAATCAAAAGAAGTTTGAAGAATTGCATCACCTCTTGTCTTAATCTGTTCTTCAACGTTAGGATAAAGATTAGGATTATTACCAGGGTTTGAAATAACGTTACCTACCCAAACAAAAGGAATTCTTCCAGTAAATATTCCTGTTCCACCTCGTACTTGACTAGTTCTGTTCCCTGAAACATCCCAGTTGAATCCAATCCTTGGCGACCATAATGGTATTGCTCCGGCAAGTTTACTCTGGTCAACCATTTCTGGTTTACCATTTTCATCAAGCAGTGTTAGCCCTCTGGAAAAAGGATTATCAACCGGATCAGTTAGATACATCGGAATGTCAACCCTTATACCAAGAACCATATTAAACGTTGGTGAAAAAAGAAATTCGTCCTGAGCATACAAGGATAATTGAGCAACTTCAATAATTTCACCTTTAAATGGTTCAGTGTTGGGGGTTACGACAGACCTAAAGTCATAAAAATTATTCGGATCGTTCGGATCGGTTCGAGCATAAAAATCTTCAAGGGAGAAGAATTGTGCGCCCCCAATAAAATCAAGAAATTCTGGTAAGAAAAATACACCATGTCTAAAAATGTTGAAGGAATTAAAGAATTCGTAATATTCAAATGTTGCGCCAACAGTAATCACTTCATCCCCGACAAACAAACTTAAATTATCTGTTATCTGAAGTACATCCTGGTCCAGAATATTATGAATTGAGAATGGCTCGTGACCTATTGTAGTATAGTTTACTCCACCAACATCAATTTGTATTGTTGGAAATGGTTCGCTGAAAGGATCCCGATAATCTCTAAACCTATTGTAACTAGCAAAGAATCGGTTTGCAAATGATCCACCTCGTGAGTTTAGTTCAAGTGCGAATGAGTTTAACCTGTTATTGATTCTGTAACCTGAATTTCGAAATGGTAAACTCGTTGTATTTGGTCCGCGTCCTCCATTACTTAAAACAAATGGATGAGGCGGTAAGTCTCTGCGAGCATCGAGACGATTGTATCTGAATGAAAAATCATTGTTATCATTAATATTCCAGTTCAATTTTACTATGATTTTTTCATTTTCAGTTTTATGAGTATAATTTTCATATGGTCCGGTATCATAACCATACACATCTTTCATAATATTTCTTATTCTATTCATGTCTTCTGCCATTACTCTCGATTCGCCAAAATCAACACTCCCACTCCGGTTTGCAATAAAATCGGACCCCGGATCATCTCTTTTTTCTATTTCGGCGTTTATAAAGAAAAAGAATGAATTTGGAACAATAGGACCACTTGCAGAAATTCCAGTTTGATAATAAGTGAGTTCTGGATTTGCAACCACATCGTTATCTCCAACTTTGTTTCCTACCAGGGATTCATTTCTTCCGAAACCATAAAGACTTCCTCTCCAAACATTAGATCCGCTCTTTGTTACCGTATTTACTCCAGCTCCCGTAAAACCTCCACGGGTAACATCAAATGGTGCAACAGAAATTTGCACCTGTTCAATTGCATCATAAGGAATCGGTTCAGCCGCTGTTTGACCACCAGGAGCAGGATCATCCAGCCCAAAAGGATTATTAAAGTACGAACCATCAACAGAAATATTGTTATATAACCAGTTCTTTCCTCCAAAACTGTAGTTCCCATCACTTCTGGGATCTAATCTGATTAGATCTCTCGTTGTTCTTTTAATTGTTGGTAAATTTTTAATATCATCTTCTGTTATAAATGTTTCTGCACCTGTACGATTGCTATTTAGTACTTCATCCTGCTCAGCTGAAACAACAACTTCTCCTAACTCTACGGCATCGCTTTGGAGAGTGAAATCGAGTCTAATATTTTGACCAAGAGTTAGTTGGATATTTTCCTGAGATACAGGATTGAATCCTACAAATGAGACCGTTACAGTGTAAGGTCCACCAATTCTAAGATTCGGTAAGTTAAATAGCCCATTATCTCTAGTGGAAGCTCCATATTGGGTTCCACTAGGGGTATGTTTGGCAATTACGTTTGCACCTGGTAAAGGATTTCCGTCGGAATCCTGAACCAGACCATACATTGCCGCTGTAGTAACACCCTGAGCAAATATTTGTTCCTGAAAAAGAAACGTTAGGGTTACTACAACAAATAGTAGTAGAAGTTTTTTACACATACACGCCCTCCGATTGTGTTATTAATAATTGTTGGTTGGTAAGTTGAAAGGAAAAGTATATTAGAATTATAATACAATTTAATTCCGAATAGTTGTGCGAAAATAGCAAACCTTTAAGTTTATACAAAAAAATGATTTTATTTTTTAATTGACTCATCATCTTCGGATTTAGGCATTATTGGCATTCTTGGATGTTTTGCAAAAGAAAAAGTCAGCTGCTCAAACCACGAATCTGCTGAACCTACCATTCCAAGTATTTTCTGCCAAAGCTCGACTGGTGGACCGAAATCATGCCAATCAACAACTAAAACTCTTACACCTCGCCTTCGCATTTCCTGAATTAATTTTTGATAGTTTTTATCCAAATGTTGAAGATAGTCAAGCGGAACACCTTCCTCTTGTTTTCTGCCTCGGAAATTCATTCTTCTGTGACACTCCTCGGGAGAAACATTTAAATAAACAAATATATCGGGCGGCATAACATCACGACTCATATTCCTAAATACATCTACGTAAAGTTCATATTCTTCCGTTGTCATAAAACCTCTTTCCATTGCAGTAGTAGCAAAAACTGTATCACCATAAATGGGACGATCTTGCACCACAACCATTCCTTTTTCACCCCAGGCAAGTTCCACTGCCAGTCTATGCTGTTCATATCTCTGGCAAAGCATGAACATCTGCATTTCAAAACCGCCACCAGTGTTCTTACCCGTTTTTAAATCTTCATAGTAGTGAGAAAGGAAATGAGCAAATTTTGGATGATGAGTTGGTTCTTCAAGCACTCTTGCCAGTCGACCGCTTGTGTTTGCAGTTGAGGATACTGCATGGCATGCATTTGTTTTGCCGGCACCAATATTTGCATCAACCGTTATGAATAAACCCTGCTTATTCATTTTATCTTCTTTTGCCATTTGCCCTCCAAAATCGGATGATGAACCATACAAAGATATGTATTAGTAAATTTTGGGGGAAATAATACTCTATATTTTTCAATAAAATTTTATTAAAAAAATTCTAATAAAAAATAGTCTAACTATTTAACTATTTATTAAAAGCACTTCCATTTATGCATTATAAAACTTTTACTGTACGTCCAACTACTTTTGATTCAACTTTA
>CBDUAV010000102.1:0-9520 GCA_965365225.1 uncultured Ignavibacteria bacterium
ATATGAATTCTTGGGCCTAAGGCCATGGATGCCGGTCGGCATCCCAATATTACACTACTAACCTACAGTGAAGTAGAGGATGTTTCCGGATATGTCGGAAACTTCAAAGTTACAGTGCGTAAAAAGGCAAGATATGTTGATCCCACTCTGTGCAATGCCTGCGGCGAATGCGCAAAAGTATGCCCGCAAATTGCGCCTGACGGATATCAGCAAGGGCTCTCTTCAAGAAAGGCAATTTATATTGAATACCCGCAAGCAGTTCCATCTGCATATCTAATTGATATGGAAACTTGCTTGGGTAATAATCCAATTGCTTGTGGAAAATGCCAGGATGTTTGTGATAAAGACTGTATAGACTTCGACGCTCAGGACAAACTTGTAAAACTTGAAGTGGGTGCAATTATTGTTGCAACAGGAATGGGTGTTTACGATCCTACCGAAATTGAAGAATACGGTTATGGAAAATATGAGAATGTTATAACAAGCATGGAATTTGAAAGACTGATTTGTGCAGGAGGACCAACTGAGGGTCATTTTGTAAGACCAAGCGACCAGCAAAGACCTAAGCGAATTGGATTTATTCAGTGTGTTGGATCGCGATCCAAGAAATACGGTTCAGAATACTGCTCTAATATTTGCTGCATGAACACGGTAAAAGATACGCTATTACTTCGGGATCACTATCCGGATACAGAGAATTATGTTTTTTACATGGATATTCGAGCTTTCGGTAAAGGTTTTGAAGATATGTATATGCGTTCAAAAGCAGAAGGTGTAAAATATATTAGAGGAATTCCTGGAGAGATTCTATCTGTAAATGGAAACGGTGATCTAAAGATAGAAGTTGAAAACACTCTAACTGGGCAGCTTGAAGATTATGATCTTGACATGGTAGTTCTTTCAGTAGGAGTAAAACCACAGGATGATTCTCCAACAATCAGAAAACTTCTTACACTTTCAAAAACTTCAGATGGTTTTATGATGGAAGCTCATCCAAAATTAAAACCAGTTGATGCTCCAACCAGAGGTGTTTTCTTTGCCGGCTGTGTAGAATCACCAAAAGATATAAAAGATAGTGTTACCCAAGCTGGTGCAGCTGCTGCACACGCACAGATACTTCTTAACGCTGGTAAAGTTAAAATAGAAGCTATTACTTCAAGAATTGATCTTGATGTATGTACGAAGTGCGGACAGTGTGCAGATGTATGTCCATATGGTGCAATTAAGTGGACAAAAGGAGAATTTCCAGAATTAATAGAAGCAGCTTGTGCTGGTTGCGGTTCTTGCGGTGCAGAATGTAAATTCGACGCAGTTACAATGAGGCACTTCAGTGATCATCAATTGCTCGCTCAGGTTGATTCAATTCTTGAAAATGAGCCAATGAAAAAACTTCTTACTTTTGCCTGTAACTGGTGCAGTTACGCGGGTGGTGATTTCGCCGGAATTTCACGTTTGCAGTATCCGGTTCATTCAAGATTGATAAGAACTATGTGCAGTGCCAGAATACAGGAGGATTTTGTTCTTCACGCTTTTGAAAAAGGTGCACCAATGGTACTTGTTTCTGGATGCCACTTTGCCGACTGTCATTATATAAATGCAAACAGACAAACAGTAAGAAGAGTCCTTAGATTATGGGATAAACTGGATAAACTTCAAATAAGACCTGAACGATTGCAGCTTGAATGGATAAGCGCAGCAGAGGGACAAAAGTTCGCGAACGTAATGAGAAAGCTTGATGACAAGCGAAAAGATGTCACACAAGAAGAAGTTGATTATTCAATACAAGCATTAAAAGCAGCTAAATTAAAAGGCGATGCACGAAAAGCTGCAATGGAACAACTAAAATGTCCAAGACCTCCTGAACCGATAAGTATTCCTCCATCAACAAATGGTGAAAGCGTTTTTCAGTGCTTGAACTGCGGTCATACCTATACGGGTCATTATGATGCAAAAGCAGAATTAGTCGAGTGGTCCTGTCCAAAAAGTGAGTGTAAAAGCAACAGTATAAGAGTACACAGAAAGAAAGCGGGTAAATGAAAGATCCGAAGATTGAAGTAAACTTTGAAAAACGAAAAGAGCTTGAAAAAGTTTTAGGGGCAGATCAGGTAAGTTATTGTTATCAGTGTGGGGCATGTGTTGGCGATTGCCCAAGCGCTCGTTTTTTTGAAGGCTTCAATCCACGTGAAATAATGTTAAAATCTTTAATTGGAGATTTTGATGATTTGATCTCAAAGGATTCCATTATCTGGAAATGTTCTAACTGCTACAACTGTTATGAAAGGTGTCCGCAGGATGTACGTCCCGTTGAAGTAATAATCGCACTGAAAAATATTGCATCACAAAATGAGACCTCGCCAAAGGAAATTTTAGATGTAACGAGAAGAATTATCGAAACAGGCTATAGTGTACCAATTGTCTCTTCAAGCAATAGAATTCGTGAGGAGCTTGGACTTCCGCCACTTAAAAAAATTGATGTGTCGGAACTAAAAGAAATATTAAAACCTGATAACAAGACTGAGAAAAAATGAAAATGGCATTTTTCCCGGGATGCATGATTCCGGTTAAATATCCCTATATGGAAGCGGCTATTAGAAAAACTGTTCCACCACTTGGAATTGAAATAGTTGATGTTGAAGGTTTTACCTGCTGCCCGGATCCAATTCATTTTAAAGCTGCTGATAATCTTGGATGGGTTACAGTGGCTGCCAGAAATTTATGTGTGGCAGAAGAAGCAGGATTAAATATTTTTACAATTTGTTCCGGATGCACAGAAACTCTTTCAGAAGCCAGTTATATGCTGAATGAGGATAAAGAATTAAGAAAAAAAGTAAATAAGCGATTGTCCCGGGTTGGCAAAAAATATAACGGCACCGTAAAAGTAAAACACTTAGTAAGTGTTCTAAGGGATGATGTGGGAATAGATAAAATAAAGTCTACCGTTAAAAAACCGCTTACGAATGTAATGGTTGCAATACATTATGGATGCCATTTATTAAAACCAAGTATATTTATGAAAGTTGATGATCCTGATGATCCGCATGTAATGGATTCATTAATAAGAGCAATCGGAGGTGAAACCTGCAGACACAAAGAATGGTATCTCTGCTGCGGCAGGGCTTGCTTTGATCAGAATCTTAGAGAGGAAATGACTGAGTGTGTATTAGATTCGGTGAAGAAAATGGATGCAGATTGTATGGGAATGATCTGTCCTACTTGTTTTTCTTCTTTTGATCTTGGACAAATAATGCTTGCCAGGAAAAAGAAAGATTCCGAAGCTGAAGTAAATATGATTTCGCCGGTTTATTATTTTCAATTATTAGGATTGGCTCAAGGTCTGCAGCCAGAGGAGGTGGGTCTCGATCGCCATAAAATTAAACTTGATAATGTTTTGGAAAAAATAAGTTTGAAGAATTAAATTGTAAGTGAAATAAATTCGGAGGGTAAAACAATGGCTAAAAATATTCTAGTTATTGGAGCAGCGGGTAATGTATGTATTGAAGCTGTAAAGTTGCTTGCAGATAAAGATGTAAAACTCAGAATCGCTTGCAGAGATCCTCAAAAAGCGAAAAGTATGGAAATCCCAAATTCGGAATTTAAAAATTTCGATTACCTGAACGACGATTCATTTAAAGAGCTATTCAGGGATATGGATAGCTGGCTGCTGGTCTCTCCACCTTCACATTTAAACTTACAACATCAAGTTGGGAAAATGGTAGAACTGGCAGTGAAAGCAGGAGTAAAAAATGTTGTAAATGTTTCAGCATTAGGTATTCAGGATGACAACCATCCAATGAGACAGATAGAACAATATATTGAAGATTCAGGAATGCACTATACATTTATTCATCCGAATTGTTATATGCAGAATTTTAATATGTACTTTCGCCAAAGTATAATTGAAGAAGATGCCATCAGGCTTCCTGCAGGAAAAGCTAAAACCAGTTTTGTGGATCTTCGCGATGTTGGCGAGGTAACAGAAATTGAGTTAATGAAAGATGAACTTAATAACAAAACTTTTGAATTAACAGGTCCTGAAGCATTGAACTTATTTCACGTAGCAGATACTTTGACCGATGTTTTGGAAAGAAAAATAGAATATAAAGAAGTTGATGAAGATGAATACAAAGCAATTCTTCAAATGGATGGTTGGTACGATGCCTCAATCGATGCTTCCATTAATTTATGCAGATACGTTAAACAAGGCTGGAATGCAGTAATCACTTCAGGTGTTTATGATATTTTAGGGAGAGAAGCAACAACATTTAAAGAGTATGCTCATGATTATGCCGGTCAATGGACTGTACCAGTTGCGCAGGCTTAATAAATAAATCGATAAATATTTTTTCTCTAAAAAAACTTATATAATTCTGATTATATAACTTCTATCTTTGACTTTTTCGAAGTTGTTACTTCTCCAATTTTAGCAGAAGATTTAATTCCTTTTTTCTTTAATAAATCCAGTAATTGTCTTGACTTACTTTTCGAAACTGAAATTAGCAGTCCGCCCGAAGTCTGAGCATCATTTAACATGTATTTTTTTATATCCGATATATTTTCGCCATAGCTTACAAACGGATTAGTATAGGCTAAATTATCTTTAGTGCCGCCGGGAATATTTCCTGCAACAGCTAATTTCAAAACCTTTGGCAGGAATTTAATTTGGTCAAATTCAATTATTGCACGGGCATTTGAAGCATTCATCATCTCCAGTAAATGACCGACTAGACCGAAACCCGTTACATCCGTGCAAGCATTCACCCCAACTTTCTGCATTACTTCTGCAGCAGTTCTATTCAATTCTGCCATAGTTTTTATTAATAGCTTTTCATCATTCCTATCTAAAATACCCTTTTTTAACGCCGTCGAATAAATACCTGTTCCTAATGCTTTTGTTAAAATTATAATATCACCCTGTCTGGCGTTACTGTTTTTAACAATTTTTTTATTTTCAATAATGCCGGTTACAGCCAGACCATATTTTGGTTCGGTATCATCAACAGTATGTCCACCAATGATGGAAATTCCGGCTTCCTTTGCTTTGGAGTTTGCTCCCTCTAAAATTTTTTCCAGAACTTCAATAGGTAATCGACGGCTGGGAAATCCAACTACATTTAGCGCAAACAATGGTTTTCCGCCCATGGCATAAATATCACTGAGTGAGTTGGCAGCTGCAATTGCTCCAAATTGAAATGGATCATCCACAACAGGTGTAAAAAAATCAACTGTTTGAACAATACTTGTTTTACTATCTAACTTATAAACTGCGGCATCATCGGAAGAATTAATTCCTACTAAAATTTTGTCATCTTTTAGCCTAGGCATCGACTTTAAAATTGCTTCTAATAGCTGTGGACGAAGTTTACAAGCACATCCCAATCCATGTGTAAATTGTGTCAATTTTATTTCTTCTTCATTTGTACCGATAAAATCTGTTCTCTCCTCCGGCTGCAATTTTTTTATTACTCTATTAATTTCCTTAACAGCATAGTTTATTTCTTCTCTGGTTGAATACCTTCCGGTTGAAAAACGAATAGTTCCCATAGCAAATTCCCTCGGAACCTTCATTGCTTCGAGTGTTGGTGATATATCAATACTATCACTATGGCATGCTGCTCCCGCAGATACAGCAACCGATTTTAATTCAGAAACAATAGTATTCGCTTCAATACCTTTAAAACTTACACTTAGAGTATTTGGTAACCTTCTATTATTGCTTCCATTAAATTTAAATTTGAATGGACTCTTGACTAATGCTTTTTCTAAAATCTTTCGTGTAACCTCCATATTATTAATGTATTTACCTAATTTTTTTTCAACCAATTCACAGGCTTTACCAATTCCAACAATTTCAAGAACATTTTCTGTCCCTGCCCGTCTGTTAAGCTCATGATCGGCTCCGTGGACATATTTTTCAAGTTTAACTCCTGTCCTCACAAATAATGCTCCCACTCCTTTGGGAGCATAGAATTTATGTCCTGCAATTGAGAGCAGATCAATTCCTAGTTCGTTTACTTTAACATGTATTTTACCCACAGTTTGTGCACAATCTGAATGTACAATTATACCCTTTTTGTGTGCAATTTCTGAAATTTCTTCTATTGGCTGAATGGTTCCAACTTCGTTGTTAGCGTGCATAACACTAATAAGAATGGTATGAGGTGTAACGGCGTTCTTAATATCTTTAGGATTAACAAATCCACTTTTATCAACCGGTAAAAAACTTACACTAAAACCTTTTGTTTCAAGATATTTACAGACCTCTGTTACGGCAGGATGCTCGATCGAAGTAGTAATAATGTGGTTTCCTTTTTCTCTATTTGCAAAAGCATATCCTTTAATAGCATAATTATTCGATTCCGTTCCCCCGCTAGTAAAGACTATTTCATCAATCTCACAACCAAGCATGGAAGCTACTTGTCCGCGAGCCTTTTCAATTGCTTCCCGGGCTTTTGCACCATAATAATGGGAGCTTGAGGGGTTTCCAAAGTTCCCTATTAGATATGGATGCATTGCTTCCGCTACAAGCGGATCAATAGGTGTTGTTGCATTGTAATCGATATAAACCAATTTATCCATTTTCTTCTAATATTTTTTTCCCTCGTTCTGTAATTTTTCTAAAATCACCATCTCTATAAGTTACGCCTTCAGTATCAAATAAATTCAGCATAAGCAAACAAATTTTCCTGTTTCCGCCAATTAGATCACGAAATCCGGCAACTGTAATTCCATCAGAATGACCATTCAAGGAATTCAATAATTTTTTTCTACAATTATTAACAATTGAAGAATGCAAATAATTATCATCAATCCTATAAAGATTACCACGTGCAACTAACATACTTAGTATTTGGTCCATTTTCTTTTCATCAATTCCATTGTGTTTTGCTTCACTGATCAGTTCCGATATTAAGGGTGTGTGCATTTCCGATTTTTTAAAGTAATCCTCAATAAATCTTATCTGCTCTAATTCTTTTTCATCCAAATGTACTGAATGATTGAATAAAGCCCAGGTGTTTTCAACTTGTTTTAATTTTTCATCACTTTGTAATTCTGAAAGTATTGATTTTAGAACATCTTTCCATAACTGGTTCGTACTTTTACTAACTATTCCGAATAATTCATCAAACGTCCTCCCCTTTTCAAGAAGTGGATTTCTTTTATGATAGTTACGGATATTTTTTAAAATATTTGCTATAACTTTTTCTTTATCTGTTTTTAAGATTAAAAATATATTTCCATCTGATTTAAGTACGGTAATATCTTCAGGTAAACAAGGAATCAATTGTTCATTAATTTCATCTTCCTGTAAATATTTCTCATTTGAGAAATTATCCAGTGATATAGGAATGCTTCTTTTTCTAACTTCATAAAATATATATTCGTAGAAACCTCCATCGGCAACTCTTTTTAATTGATTCACAATTTTTTCAGTTCTTCTTCGATGATGCAATGGATAGGGATCTATAACTTCTCCTCCGCCTAATGTTTGTAGTCCGGAAGTGCTCCTTATTATATATTTATCATCCCTGAAAATTATACACGGTGCTGTTAAATGAAGCTGTACAATTACTGAACTTCCTCCATCAGCTTTGTTTGTATCCAACAGGTGCATCTTCGCTTGATTTCTGAAAGTTCCGGTTAAAAATATTACATCTGACCAAATGCCGATATTTTTTATGTTCTCGAACAAATTTAGTTTTGCATCTAAAATTGTCGTAGGTTCAATAATTTTATCGGAAAGTACCATTCCTTTATTGAACTCATCTTTATTTAGACCGATCAGATTTAACGAAACTCTATTGCCGGAACTAATCTGTTCAATTTCATTTCCATGCCTTTCCATTCTTCGTATCCTTAGTTCCTTATTGGGAGGTAACAAATATAGCTTATCACTTTTTGTGATACTACCTCCAAGAGCTGAGCCGGTTACCACTGTTCCAAAACCTGCTTTACTAAAAATTCTGTCGATATACATCCGGAATACCCCAGATGCTGATTTCTTTCCAATTCTTCCCAGCAAATTCAATATATGATCATTTATTCGTTCAATACCTTCCCCAGTTTTTGCAGAGAATCTTAAGATATTGTAATCAGCTACAAAAGTACCTTTCAAAAAATCTTTTATTTCATTTTCGATAATCAATATTGATTCTTTATCAACAAGATCAATTTTTGTGAGTACGACAAAACCATGGTTAATTCCAAGTGTTTGAGCTATTTGAAAATGTTCCACAGTCTGAGGCATAATTCCGCTATCGGCTGCAACTACCAGCATAAGAATATCAATTCCGTGTGCACCTGCAACCATTGTATTTACAAAATCGTGATGACCGGGAACATCAACAATCCCAATGCTGTTTCCATCCGGTAGATTGAGGTGCGAAAATCCCAGATTTATTGTTATACCCCTCTGCTTCTCTTCTGGATGAGTGTCGCAATCAATTCCGGTAAGACTTTTTATGAGTGCGGTTTTACCATGATCAATATGTCCTGCCGTTCCTAAAATAAAGTTAGTCATACAACGCTTTTAACCATTCTGGCAATAGTAGGAATATCCTCTTCAAAAATTGTTAAGACATCGAAATGAATTTCACCTTTTCTTAAAATACTTAATACAGGAACTTCAGCGGTAAGTAATCTATGATAAACATTTTTTGCATAATTTTTATCTCTAGCAGGTGGAATTAATACAACAGAATAGCTCTCTAACTTTACTTGCGGAAGTGATCCACCACCGGAGAATGCCTTACTTTCTTTGATCTCTGAATTTACCTGCAGATTTTCAAATTCTTGTTTGAGTCTCCCAGCTAAATATTTTAATTCCTCCTTTTTTCTTTGCAGCAGATAAAATATGGGAAGATCTACTCTGTTTTTTTTAATGTATAATCTCAAAACTGCTGATAATATTGCGATTGTTAGTTTATCTACCCTGTAAGTTCTCATCAAAGGATTCTTTGAAATTTTTTCCAGCAGTTTCTTCTTACCTGCAATTATTCCTGCCTGTGGACCACCCAGCAGTTTATCGCAGCTAAATGTTACGATATCGGCTCCTGCTCCCATACTTTTTTTAACAACGGGCTCTTGCATTATTTCTTTTTTCTCCGGATTGAACAGTAAACCTGAGCCGATATCGTACATCATTATCAATTTATTTTTCTTTGCAAGAGCGGATAAATCTTTCAATCCGACCTCTTCGGTGAATCCTTCTATGGCATAATTTGATTTATGCGCTTTTAAGATTACTGCTGTATTATTTGATATCACTTTTTTATAATCTGATAATCTGGTTCTGTTGGTTGTTCCCACCTCAATCATTTTTGTTACGCTTGCTTCCATAATTTCAGGCAGCCGGAATGACCCACCGATTTCAATCAGCTCACCTCTGGAAATTATTGTTTCCTTTTCTTCAGCAAAGGTTCTGAGCACCAGCGATAAAGCAGCAGCGTTATTATTAACAATCAAAGCGCTTTCAGCACCGGTGAGAAATTTTAATAGCTCAATTACGTGATTTGTTCGTTTG
>CBDUAV010000103.1:0-9472 GCA_965365225.1 uncultured Ignavibacteria bacterium
CGCAAAATTAAAGGTAAAGTAATTGCAGAATGAATAATCAATCCAATCAAAACAGTAATTGAATATTTTCCAAGGCTGCCTAAAACCTCAACTAAATTTTCTCTTTGCTCAGCAACAACCCCAACTACTATTCCAAGAATACCAAGTGGTGTAAACCGGATAATGAAATGAGTTAGTTTCATCATCACTTCAAAACTGGAATTGAACAGAGTTGTTAAAAATTCTCTTGACTTAGAGCTAACCCTTGTAATGAAAAAGCCAAATAGTATTGAGAAGAAAATAACTGCCAGGATATCAAAAGAAACGAAAGCTTCAAAAATGTTTGTCGGAACCATTCTTAGAATAATATCCCATAAATCACCGGAAGATGCTGCAAGATCCGGCACTTCCCTTTTTAAACCCAAATCGGCACCTACACCGGGTTTTATAAGATTTACAAAGACTAATCCGGTTACGATTGCAAACAAGCTTGTGCTTATGTAATAAGAAATAGTTTTAAGTCCGAGTCTGCCAAGATTACCAGCATCGCCAATATTTGTAACGCCTGAAATAATTGAAGTAAGAATAAGCGGAATGATAATCATCTGTAATGCGCGGAGGAACAATTCCCCCATCCAGGTTACGAGATAGGCGTACTCCGTAAAAAACAAACCGTAAATAATTGCAATGACTATGGCAATTAAAATTTGCCAGTGAAGTTTAATTTTAAGCATTTATAAAATTTCTTTTAATATCTCATCACATATAGCGTAGCCTTTTGCTGTAAGCACTATGCTTCCGTTACTAGTTTTCGAAAGTTTTTTCTCCTCTAAAAGGTTAAAATAAGAATTTTTTGCCTCTAACCATGAATTGCCGAATCTTTCCTTAAATTCATTTATTTTCAATCCAGAGCTCCGAAATGCGAGCATAACGTATTCATCTAATTCTTTTTCAGCGGTTATCAATTCTGAGCCTGCTATCGCATTTCCATTTAATTCAATCTCGCTTATGTATTTTTTTAAGCTTGAAAAATTCCAACTTCTTTTTTTATCAATAAATGAATGCGCGGATGTTCCAAATCCAAAGTACTCTCCATATTGCCAGTATAAAATATTGTGGACACATTCGAATCCGGGTTTTGTAAAATTGGAAACTTCGTATTGATCAAATCCCTTTTTTTCCAAATAATTAATCGTGGTTTCGTAAAGATTAGCATCGTAATCAGCATCCTGTAACCTAATTCTTCCATCCAAAACCATTTTATTTAAAATTGTTCCTCTTTCAAGTATTAAGCTGTATGCTGATATGTGAGCAATTGGAAGACCAATTGCTTTAATTAAATTTTCCTTCCATTTTTTTTTGGTTTGATTAGGAAGATTAAAAATTAAATCAACAGAAATATTGTTAAAACCAGCATTGTAAGCATTTTCAACCGTTTCAATTGCGGTTTTGGAATCGTGAATCCTTGTTAAAAATTTTAACTCTTCATCATCAAAAGATTGAATGCCTATACTGATTCTGTTTATTCCTGCCTCTTTAAATCTTTTTAACTTATCTAAAGTAACCGTACCCGGATTAGTTTCAAGTGTGATTTCAGCTGTATCACTTACGTTAAAATTTTTCTTAGCTACATTAATGATTTTTTCAATATAGCCTGGCTCCATTAACGATGGCGTTCCGCCGCCAAAATAAATTGAAATTATTTCCCGGTTTTCTGAGTGTTTTAAAGCATAGAAATCAATCTCTTTAATAAGTGAATCTAAGAAAGGATTAATGTTATCGGAAGTTATTATAGAATAAAAATCACAATAAATGCATTTATGATCGCAAAAGGGGATGTGAATATAACAGGCTGTTTTAATCAAAATATAAATTCAACTGTAATTTCTTATTTATGAAATTATAGAGAAATTAACTGAATAAAAAACCTCCTGTTAAAACCCGAAGCCTACTCCTATGGTTCCTGTTTGGGATTGCGCTATTTTATAATCAAAATTTAAACTTATAACGGGAAAAATTATTGTCGTGCCAATGGTAAGCCCGACCAAATTTTCACCTTTATAATCAATTGAAAGATTGACAATCTGTGGTCCAGCTGGTGTATCAAACCTGTAGTCATAATCAAGTTGAGATTTAGATGATTCGTACGTTAACCCCAAATAAGGAACAATAGAAACAACAGAGCCAATACTTTTGGATACATAAAGTCCTAACTGCGATGCTGTGTTTTGAAATGAATCACCAACATCAAAACGCTGAAGATAATAACCAAAACCGATATCAATTGGAATGGGATCTTCGAACCAGTAATTAATATTATGAACAAAACCAGCACCCCAAACATTTATCTTGCCTAAATTGCCAATATTAACTCCAGAGAAATATCTAACAGATACCCCTATTCCAATAAATCCTGACAAATCAAGTTGTATTGCTGGGGTAGCCAACATATCACTGTTATTCAGAAATCCTTTTACATCTGTCAATTCAGCTATATAAGGATTTATTGCAACTCCTTGAATGGTTGTTCCGGGAAATTCAACCGTAACAACTTCATTTGCGCTGCCAGTAATTGTTGGACCATCAATTCTTACATCCCAAACCTGGTTGAGCAATTCATTTTTAATTTCATCATAGTTGGGAATAATTGAAGGATTTAAACCGGATGCAATAAGTATATCATCTGCCTGCTGCGATGTGTATTGAAATTGACCGGTAGTAGAAAATCGTCTAACATCATCTGTAAAAAGGGAGCCGACTCCAACGAATCTTAACCGTGCATGAAAACCAACCGTTGATGTAGGAGGTAAACCTGTAAACCAACCGGAACTCATGTTTGAGCCAAATGCAGTTACAGCCGGCTGCGAATATTCAGTTGCTGCATCGGATGAAAGATATGAAAGTGTTTCCTCAATTGATTGAGGAAATAAGCCGCTGGATGGGAAAAGAAAACATATAAATAAAAATACTTTCTTCATTTTTGCCTTAATCAATAAATTTGTTAAAAAATAGATTTTCTTACTTTTTAATTGAAACTAAAATTGAATTTCAGCAAAAATTATTCCTTCGTTACGACCAATTCACGGGCTGATTTTAGGCTGGTTTCGGTAACATTTTCCCCACTAAGGAGTTTTGCTACTTCCTTTATTCGCTCAGAATTATTTAAGATTTTAATTGAACTGACAACCCTGTCGTCCTTTTTTGTTTTTTCAATTGAATAATGCCTGTCGGCTAGTCCAGCAATTTGCGGAAGGTGAGTAATGGAAATTATTTGATGATATTTTGAAAGTTCTTTTAGAGCATTGCCAACCTTTTGAGCAATTCTTCCGCTGATCCCTACATCTATTTCATCAAAAATAAGCAGTGGAAGCTTATCATTTTTTGCAAGAGTTGATTTTAATGAAAGCATAATTCTGGAAATCTCTCCGCCCGAAGCAACTTTTGGAAGAGGCTTTAAATCTTCTCCTGGATTTGTGGAAATGAAAAACTCAACTTCATCTATTCCTGTCGACGTTGCGCTGAAAAAGTTTCCATTAACGTAAACCCCTGTGTTATTTTCAGCCTTTTTATTTTTTATGTTTGTTTCGAATTCAGGATCTGGGATGCCGAGTTCTTTTAAATTTTTTTCAATTCCCTTTTTAACAAGTTTTGCTGTCTCTATTCTTTCCTTCGATAATTTCTTTGCAACATTTCCTGCTTTTCTTCTTAACTCTATAATATTATTAGAAAGCTTATTAATCTTTTCTGCAAAATTTTCTGCCAGTTCAACTTCTTTACCAATTTTCTTTCTGTGTTCGAGTAAATTTATAACCGAGCCGCCGTATTTCTTTTTAAGAAGATTGATAGCTCCCAATCGCTCTCTTTTTTCTTCCACTTCTTCTGCATTAAGATTCAGGTTTGAGTTGTAGCTTCGCACTAAATTTGAAATGTCCTCAATTTGTGCCAGAACTGAATCGGATTCGCAAAGGGCATCAGAAAATGTTTTATCAATCTCACTTAATTTCTGTAAATGATTCTTCACCTTTGAGAGTGCGTCTTGTACAGAACCTTCTGATTCATAAAGTAAAAAATAAATTTCTGACGTGAGATGGGATAATTTCTCTGAGTTTTCAAGAATATTTAGCTGTTCAATAAGAGCCTGGTCCTCATTTTCTTCCGGCGAAACATTATCAATCTCATTTATTTGAAAAGAATAAAAATCTTTCTTCTCTTTGATGTTTTTTTCTTTTTCCAGCAGTTCCTTATGTTCATTTTCTTTTTCGATCAATTCCAAATGAGCAGTTTTAAATTGCTGAATAAGCTGTTGATAATTTCCAAATTCATCCAGAAAATCTATGTGGGTTTCTGTATGCAGGAGTGATTGATGTTCATGCTGACCATGCAAATCGACCAATAAATTTCCCGCCTCTCTTACGAGGTTTAGGTTTACAGGAGTATCATTAATAAAACATCGGTTGGAACCTTTAAGGGAGACCTCGCGGCGGATAATCAATTCATCAAAAAAATCAATTTCATTTTCTTCGAGGAGGGATTTAACTTTTTTATTTCCCTTTACATTAAAAATACCTTCCACGACCGATTTTTGCGCATCCTTTCGTACCACTTCACTCGAGGCTCTCTCACCAAGGAGCAAGCCCATTGCATCAATTAATATCGATTTTCCTGCACCTGTTTCACCGGTGATAATATTGAGCCCATTTCCAAATTCTACTGAAATGTGTTCAATTAAAGCGTAGTCTTTTACCTCGAAGGATTTCAGCATAAACTATATTTCAAATAAAAATGCCATATCTCAAAAATATGGCATTTCATTTCTTTAAAAAAGATTTTATTAAAATTAACTTGAAAGAAATTTTGCGGCCAGAAATATTCCACAAATTGTCTTACCGTCAACGATTTCACCATCAACTATTTTTGATTCAATTTCATTCAATGTAAATTCAAAAACTTCCATTCCATATTCACCTTCTTCACGGTTATGTTTACCTGCCTTTAAATTCTGAGCAAGAAATATCCATAATTTTTCAGATGAATAGCCTGGTGTAGTATAAATACTTCCAAGCTCTTTCACATTTTCGGATTTGTATCCTGTTTCCTCTTCCAATTCTCTAATTGCACAATAAAGTGGATTTTCACCCTCACCTAATTTACCTGCAGGTAACTCGAGCAGAATTTTATCTACAGGAAAGCGGTGCTGAGTTACCATTATTATTTTTCCATCATTTGTAACAGGCACAACAACTGCGCCACCGGGATGCTCTGCAACTTCGCGAACAGCTTTGTTGCCGCTGTTATATTCAATCTGATCGACCTTAGTATTGAAGACTTTACCACGATAGAGAACTTCACTTTTTAAGATTCGAAAGTTCATTTTGTCCTTTTATATTTGAACTGAAATAAAACAGGTGTGAATAAAATAGATTATTATTTTACTTCTGATATATTTTTAGGCCCTGTAGCCCGACGGATAGTAGCTCATCAATTCACTTCCAAGATATTTTAATAACGCAGTTATTACTCCAAGATCATCTAGATAGCCAAACAACGGTGTAAGATCTGGAATGGTATCGATCGGCATAATAAAATAAATGAGAGCAGCAACTACAATGCTTTTACGGTACCACTTTACAAACGGATCTCGCATATACTTGTAAAGAGCTAGAATATCTTTCGCGAATGAAATTCTTTTACCGGTTTTCTCAAGCTTGCCCCACAAATTATCTTCGACATATTCAATTTTCTCCTCAACTTGTTTCTCGCTTTGCCCGCCAAAATCCAATTGATTTAAATCTCCTATATCATCAAAGAGAGCATCTTCTTTATTATAATCATTTTCTGAGGTCATTTTCCTTCTCCTTAAATTCTCATTCAATTACAATTTTTTACATTTAGCAACAGTAAAAGCAGACTGCCAAAAATACTGTAAGAATTAGTTAAAGGCAAAGCAAGAGATTACTCTGAGGCACACGAAAAAATTATCAGTAAATGTTTTTATAACTTTGGAATAAAATGAATAACAATTGAGGATTGCTTTTGCAAAAGGGAGATTTTATTGAATTAAAGGTCGAAAAGTATGCTTTTGAAGGGAAAGGAATAGCTACGAAAAAGTTGCCCGATATAATAAACGATGAGTCTTCAGAGGGATTTGTTGTGTTTGTAAAAGGAGCTTATCCAGGTGATACGGTTTCTGCCAGAATAGTAAAAAAGAAAAAGTCCTATGCAGAAGCAGTAGTTGAGAAAGTTTTAACTGCTTCTCAAAATAGAGTTGCGCCACTCTGTAATTATTTTGGAACCTGCGGCGGATGTAGACAGCAGGATTTAAGCTATGAGCAGCAGATATATTACAAGCAGAAGCAGGTCGAAGAAATTTTTATACACAATGCAAATTTAGTTGGATTCGAAATAGAAGATATTTTACATTCCGCAAAAACTTTTTTCTACAGAAATAAAATGGAATTTTCTTTTTCAGATAAACGATGGCTAACAAAGGATGAGTTAAATGATCAAGTAAAAATAAGTAAGGATTTTGCACTCGGTCTGCACGTGCCAAAGGTTTACGATAAAATCTTAGACATAGATGAGTGTTTTTTACAATCTGAAGTAAGTAACGCAATTTTAAACTTTACGCGAGATTTTTTTAAAGAAAGAAAACTTTCTATCTACAACACAAAAACACACACAGGCTATTTACGCAACTTGGTGATTAGACAAGCGCAGAATACAAATGATTTGCTTGTAAATCTTGTTACATCGGAGCCGAATGAATCTTTGATGAAAGAATATACTTCAAATATCATTATTAAATTCCCGCAAATAACAGCGTTGGTAAATAACATAAATGAAAAAAAGGCATCTGTTGCAGTGGGCGATTATGAAATTGTTTACCACGGCAGCGGATTCATTTATGATCAAATTGGTAAGTATAAATTCAGGATAAGTGCGAATTCATTTTTTCAAACAAACACTCTGCAGGCTGAAGAGCTTTATAGAACAGCACTGGAATTTGCAGATTTAAAGAGAGATGAAATTGTTTACGATTTATATTCAGGTGCAGGAACAATTGCAATTTATATTTCTGAATTTGCAAAAGAAGTTTATGGTTTCGAAGCTGTAGAATCATCCATCTTTGATGCAAAAGAAAATCTGCAAATAAATGATGTTAAAAATGTTAAGTTCATTCAAGCGGATTTGTATAAATCTTTTTTGCCGGTGATTTCAGAAATTTCTAAACCGGATGTAATAATTCTTGATCCCCCAAGAAGTGGGATGCATAAAAATACAATTGCAGATGTAATAAAGCTTTCTCCCCCGAAAATTGTATACGTTAGCTGTAACCCAACTACACAAGCACGAGATATTAAAATGATGGTTGATGAAGGTTATGAATTAATTAAGATCAGACCCGTGGATATGTTCCCGCATACATTTCATATTGAAAATGTAGCTCTACTTCATAAGATATTATAATACAAGGTATTAGAACTTTACATTTTGCAATAGGTAACAATATTTAGAAAGTTTCTACCTTCTTATAGTGTCTTAAAACCTTGTCTTTTACACACTCCAATTTGTATTATTTCCTCTAATTCAATTCTAAAATAGAGTTTTGCCATCCTAAAATCTTTTATTTATTTGTTGAAAAATAAATTCTATTAGTTAGTTAAAGGTGTGTTAATGATTTGTTAAATTGTCCTATGCATATTTGTCAATATTATTTTAACTGGTGTGTAATAGGCAGATAAACTCAAACTCATAAAAAGAACCTACCCCGTCAGTTCATACCTCCCCTAATTTTATATTAATCCTTAAAGTGCTGTAATTCTTTATATTACAACAAGTTAAGTCGGGGTAATATTTAATGCGGTCAATAAAGGGGTTTTGACTTTTGATAGTAATTAGCTTATTAAATATGTGTTCATAGTAACCTCCCATTGATGCCCTCACTAAAGCCCAGCGTGCCTCCTTGCTGGGCTTTTATATAAAAACCCCTGCCAAATAATAAAGTGAGGAGAGTAAGTCATTTTCACTTAGATGGGGTAAAAATTCAATAAGGCTATTCTCAAGTAAAACTGTTCAAAATTTTTATTACATAATCTAAACTGATTATATATAAATCTGCAGTATTCTTTATCTCTTTATGTTTCTCCGGGGAGATAATACTTGTCGTAAGCTTTTGTTCAATATTCAATAATCTTAATGTGTGTGGAAGTTGTTGCTTTAGATAATCTTCAACTTTTGCTTTATCTAAATCTCCGTCTATCATATTGTAAATGTGAATAAGATGATAGGCATTCATTACTACGTTTACGGACCTAGCAGCTGAATTTGATATGTTTATAGCAACTAAGGCTTCTTCACCCCCCTGTTCATAAATTTTATCAAATGAGTTCATATAGGTGAGGATCTTTTTTGTTTCTACTAGAAATAAGTTTTCATCAATGACTTGCGGGAAAGATGTAGAGATAAAAAGAATAAAAACTATCAAACGAAGCATATAGACTCCTATAAATTATTAACAAAAATAATAACATCTTTTAACAGCTGCTAAAAATACAAATAAAAAATCCCTGCCAAATAATAATAACCGAGGAGATGCAGTCATTAAAACTTAACAGGGATTGAGAGGAATTACCTAGCCCAGATATTTTACCTCCGAAGCTCCCTCTATTTTTAATCATTAGCGTAGGAGGGCCTGTCCTCCGAAGTTTTAACGAAGGAGGATCATCTTCTTAGTATCAACAAAAACTCCTACAAGTAATTCAGAAAAGTAAATACCACTTCGTAAACTCACTTTAAAGCAAGTTAAATTATTATCAGAATTTGATTCTATCTGAAGTAAATTCTTTCCCAATCCACGATTTAAGATCCTCAATATTTATCCAATCATTCTGTAAATAGTATGTTTTTTTCCTTGTGAAAAGTGAATATTTACCTGGTCTGAAAGTCACCTCTATTCCTCCCCACTCACCATTCAAACAGGACTCAAGTAACCACCAATAGCGTTTTTGATTTTTTTCCCTAACAAGAAGTCTTGCAGCAGCTGTTAATGGCAACACAAATAATTGGGCTACTCTTTCAAAGTCAGTTAATATGTCGTAGCTCCACCCATCACAAAACACCACAAAATCTGTCGAATTATCCTCAAGGAGAACCTCAAAACCATTGGAGTCTCTTGGTTCAACAAATAATGTGTTCCCCTCATGAATTAATGGAAGATTCGGAAATACCTCTAATCTTTTTTTTATTTTATCAATTACTGGGTGATTATTCATTACTGTTAATCTCTACCTTGTTATCTTTATAATTATCTTTACCAATCCATAAATCCATATCAAAATTTAAATAATATTTCCTTTTTGTAATTTACTTCATCAACATTTATCCGCCGATCCGGCAGCTGCCGGATTAGCGTAGGAGGACCATCTTCTTAGTTTCAATAAAAGAACCTGCCTGCAATTGGTAAAAATAAACTCCGCTTGGAAATTTCTCAGCA
>CBDUAV010000104.1:0-9443 GCA_965365225.1 uncultured Ignavibacteria bacterium
GTTAGAGATACAAATATAGTTACAATTCCTGATGAAATTAGAAATGATTACAACGATGATTCTTTTACCTGGTTTGGTGATAGGAGATATAAAGCAAGAATAAGTCCAAGGCTCGGAATCTCGCACCCGGTTTCCGATTTTCAAACATTATTCTTTTCATACGGACATTTTAGTAAATGGCCGAAACCACAGTTTGTTTATGCAAAACTTAGTCCTGTTAGTGCACAATCATCATTTCAAAAGTTTGGGAATCCAAATCTCAATCCGGAAACTACTGTTGCATACGAGTTAGGAATAAAAACACAATTTACTCCCGATGATGTTTTAACTATTACCGCATATTACAAAGATATTTTTGATTACGTTAGTACGCGCACGGCAAGAATTTCATCTGCACGATTTGCAACACAAAGATTTATTACTTATGTAAATACAGATTATGCCCGTTCGCGTGGGGTTGAGATTGAATTTAGGAAAAGACTTGGAAACTGGTTTAATGGAACCGCTTCATTTTCTTATGCTATAGTAACTGGGAAAAGTTCTTCTGCTGAAGAAGGTGTTCTAATAGCTAGGGGCGATTTGAATGAAACAATACGTGAAGAATTTCTTTCTTGGGATAGACCATTCACAGCATTTGTTTATACAAATTTTTACATCGAACCTGGAAGTTTTGGATTTGGGGAAAATATTTTGGACGATTGGAGCCTTTACATTCGAGCGTTTTATCAATCCGGTAAAAGATATACACCAGCTTTGTTTACCGGGACAATAGACAACCAGGGAAGAAGTGAATATGAATTTAAACAGGATGAAAGATATACTGAAATAGCCGACAATTGGTTTTACATTGATCTAAACTTTGAAAAATATTTTGATCTGCCAGGTATGAGATTATCAGTATTCGTTGAAGTTAATAATCTGCTGGACAATCAAAATTCCATAATTATAAATCCTGTAACTGGTCGAGCTTATGAGTATGGCGATGATGTTCCGAGCAGTTGGAATGATCCGCGATATCCTGATTTGCAGGCACCTATTAGTGCATTTCCTTTTAATCCAGCTAGATATTTAGCTAAACGAAATATAAAACTAGGATTTACATTACAATTTTAAATTTGAAAAAATTACTTTACATATTATTCTTGTTACTATTGATTTCTGAATCTAAAGCTCAGCTTCTGCCTATTTTAGGTGAACAAAGAGTTGGAATTTCTACAGCGCAGTTTCTAAAAATTGGAGTTGGAGGCAGAGCGGCGGCTTTAGGTGAAGCATTCGTCGCTATATCTAATGATGCCTCTGCTCTCTACTGGAATCCTGCCGGACTTGCACAATTTAAAAATAATGAAGTCATTTTTTCACATAACAACTGGGTTGTAGATATTAACCATGACTTCTTTGGAGTAGTATATCATTTGGATGCTGAAAATACCCTTGGTGCTTCACTAACAGCATTAACAATGGATGATATGGCAGTTACAACTGAATATGCACCTTTCGGTACCGGGGAATACTTTTCATTTACAGATATAGCCATTTCTCTTTCCTATGCACGGAAGATGACTGAACAATTTAGTTTTGGTGGAACGATTAAATATATTGAAGAAACACTCGATAAGCTTAAAATGCGTGGTGTTATGATTGATTTAGGAACATATTATAAAACAGGATTAGGTTCAACACGTTTTGCAGTTACAGTTTCAAACTTTGGTGCTGAATTGGCACCTGATGGTGAAGTTGTGTTGGTTGGGAACAGGAATAAATCTGATTGGCAATCTTTTGCACCTCCTACAATATTTAGAATTGGTTTTGCCTTTGAACCATATGAAAATGAAGAACATAGAGTTACAACTTCAATTCAACTTAATCACCCAAATGATAATAGTGAGAACTTGGTTCTGGGAGCAGAGTATGCCTGGAAAGAACTATTTTTAATTCGTGGGGGATATAAATTCAATGTTGATGAACAAAATTATTCCTTTGGAGCTGGATTGCATGTTCCCATTAGCTTTACAGAAATCACAATTGATTATGCATATGCTAACTTTTCCCGGCTGGGATCGGCTCACAGGTTTTCAATTATTTTAGGCATATGAAATACATTAAACAAATAATACAACTTATTATTTTTACAGTAGTTATAATTACTATATCATCTTGTATGGAGAAGTTTGATATAAATGAGGTTGATACTGGGAATGGCAATGTAAACATTGGTGGAGATACAGTTTTTATTCAACTAAATCCTGTTTGGGAGGGGTTCAATAAACCGCAGGATATAATGGTTGGCAGGGAACCATTCATTTACGTTGCCGATACCGAAAATGATAGAATTGTATTGATGAATCTTGCCGGTGATATTCTTGGGAGCAAGAGTATACAAAAACCAATCGCATTGGCACAGGATTACAGACTTAACTTAATTGTTTGTGCTGAATTTGATACTACTTTTGGTGGGCAAACCCAGACGTTTAGCGCTGTTTATAAAATTGATCTATTTTCGGTGTCTCATCAAATTGAAATTGCACCCATAAAACGTTTATTGCCACGTTCAACCGATTTGAATAGACCAGAATTGAAATATACCGGCGTCTGTGCTTTTTTTAATAATATTTTTTACGTTGCTCGAACTGGACCAAACAATTCGAGTTTCGTTGATCCAGATAATTCAATTTTAATATTTGTCCCTAAAATAACAATAGGTGGTGAAGAGAGTGATACATTGATTGGAAGAGTCCCAAATATTGATCCAATCGGACAGGGACCTGTTTCTGCTTATGGAATTAGTTCAATGACATCATTTGATGTTCAAAATATAGATATTGTTATAACACTCACTGGAGATAACAGCTTTAAAGCACAATGGCTAAAGTATGTAATAACACCAATTGATCAACGATATCAAAGCAATTTTTCTCCAAACTCCGGCGTTGCATTTATGATTCCCAATAAGTTTGAAAGACCCGAAGGCAGCGCTATTGATCGTTCAGGTAACATTTATATTGCCGATGCAGGCAAAGATAGTATTTACAAATTCAATTCTTTTGGTGATGAGCTTCAATCATTTGGTGCATTTGGTGGAGATGATAAATTTAATCAGCCACATGGTGTTGCATTCTTCGATAAAACACTTTACGTTGCAGATACCGGAAACGATAGGGTAGTAAGATTTATTTTGTCAACCGATCAATAGGAATAACATAAATGAAGATTCAATATGCCATTATACTTTCAATTATACTTTTATTAAGTAGTATAACCTTCTCACAGGAAAAAATAAAAATAGCAACTTATAATATTTTAAACTATCCTAATTTTGCAAACGAAAAAAATCCGGATTTTGAACTTATTCTAAGTAATATAAATCCTGATATTGTTGTTGTACAGGAAATTTTATCACAATCTGGTGTAAACCTTTTTAGGGATGCAGTACTAGGAAATGAGTACAGCGCTGCAACTTTTATTAACGGACCAGATACTGATAATGCTCTCTTCTATAAGGATTCTTTATTCACATTAATTTCAGTTGATTTTCTACCAGCATCTCCAAGATACATCACAGTTTATGAACTTTATCATAATTTTTCTGTGGATACATTAATAATTTATTCAGCACACTTCAAAGCTGGAGACTCGCCTTCAGATGAGGCAAATAGACTAAATGAAGCTTCGATATTTAGAATTTTTTCGGATATGCTTCCCCAGAACTCAAACTTTATGCTGGTTGGAGATTTAAATTTGTACAAATCTACAGAACCCGCTTACGAAAAACTTCTAAATCAAACTACACATGGTTACGTATTAGATCCCATTAACAGATCTGGCAGTTGGCATGTTAATTCAGGTTTTGCAGATGTACACACACAATCGCCAAGAACCGCCCAATTACCGGATGGAGGTTCAAACGGTGGATTGGATGATAGGTTCGATTTTATTCTTATTTCACAAGCATTAAAAGATTCCGGCGGGATTGAATACGTAAACGATACATATTGGGCTTATGGAAATGATGGTCAGCATTTTAATCAACAAATTATTAATCCACCATATCCAATCTCGTTAGAAATTGCATTTGCCCTTCATGATGTCTCAGATCATTTGCCGGTTGTTGCTGAGTTCTGGATTGGTGAGGTGAATTCCGTTGAACCAATTGATCCCTCAGAACTATCTTTCAATCTTTTTCAAAATTATCCCAATCCGTTTAATCCAACAACAACAATTAAATTTGAGGTACCGCAAACTACAAATGTAAGATTAGTTCTATACGATTTGTTAGGAAAAGAAGTGAAAACACTATTTGAAGGGGAAGCCAAAGCCGGAATTACGGAAGTTACAATTTCTGCTGAAGAATTAAATAGTGGAGTCTATTTTTACAGTCTTACGACAGTAAATCATATCTCTTCTAAAAAACTAATTGTTTTAAAGTAGAATATATACCTGAAAATTTGTAAAAAAGCGATATTTGGCATAATTTTGTTATTCTTATTTACACTTACTCTTAGAGGAAAAATTTATGGCAGAAGTTAAAGGTAAAATAATCCAGGTTATTGGACCTGTAGTTGATATTGAGTTTGAAGAGGGGCATCTTCCCGAGATTTACCACGCAATACGGATACCCCGAACAACCACTGAAGGAGAAAAAAAGGATTTAATCGTTGAAGTTCAGCAGCATTTAGGAGAGGATAGGGTCCGAGCAGTTGCCATGGATTCCACAGATGGATTGGTCAGAGGGATGGATGCCATAGATACAATGGAACCCATCTCAGTTCCTGTTGGACCCGAAACATTAGGCAGATTAATAAGTGTAATTGGGGAACCAATTGATGGACTCGGTGAAATAAAATCTGAAAAAAAATATCCGATTCACAGACCTGCCCCTTTATTCAGATCCCTTTCAACTCAAAAAGAAATGTTTGAGACAGGATTAAAAGTTATTGATTTAATTGAACCTTACTCAAAGGGTGGAAAAACAGGACTATTTGGTGGTGCAGGTGTTGGAAAAACTGTGATAATAATGGAGCTAATTAATAACATTGCTCAGCAGCATGGCGGTTATTCAGTATTTTCCGGAGTTGGCGAAAGAACACGTGAAGGAAATGATCTCTGGCTTGAAATGAAGGAATCGGGAGTTCTAAATAAAACAGCTCTTATTTTTGGGCAGATGAACGAACCACCAGGCGCAAGACTAAGAGTAGGTTTAACTGGTTTAACAGTTGCAGAATATTTTAGAGATGAAGAGGGAAGAGATATTTTACTTTTTATTGATAATATTTTCCGTTTTACCCAAGCTGGTTCAGAGGTAAGTGCACTTTTAGGCAGAATGCCTTCTGCAGTTGGATACCAGCCAAATCTTGCAACAGAAATGGCTGCATTGCAGGAACGAATTACTTCAACTGATAAAGGCTCAATTACATCTGTGCAGGAAATATATGTACCCGCTGATGACTTAACTGATCCGGCTCCTGCTGCAGTGTTCGCTCACCTTGATGCTACAACCGTATTAAGCAGACAAATTTCAGAGCTGGGAATTTATCCGGCAGTTGATCCACTCGATTCAACTTCCAGAATTCTTGAGCCGGAAATTATTGGACAGGAACATTATGATGTAGCGAAAAATTGTAAAGAGATTCTTCAGCATTACAAAGATCTTCAGGATATAATTAATATTTTAGGTATGGATGAACTTTCCGATGAAGATAAGATTATAGTAAGACGTGCAAGACGAATACAAAGATTTTTAAGCCAGCCGTTTCACGTTGCAGAACAGTTTACAGGCGTTCCCGGTAAATACGTGAAACTTGAAGATACAATTAAAGGATTTAAAGGAATTATTGATGGCGCGTACGATGATTTACCGGAAAGTGCATTTTTATACGTTGGTACAATTGAGGAAGCTGTTGAAAAAGCAAAAAAGATGAAATAAGATGGCAAGCGATATAAATTTAGAAATTATTACACCCGAAAAAGCTGTCTTAAAAGAACAGGTAGATGCTATTACCATTCCGGGTTCAATTGGAAGTTTTCAAATACTTAAAAACCACGCTCCACTTATAAGTAATTTTGAAATTGGAATAATTACCGTTAAAAAGAATGGTGATATTTCTCATTTTACAACTTCCGGCGGCACAGTTGAGGTAAAAGATAACAAAGTACTTGTACTGGCTAACTCTGCTGAAGACGTGAAAAATATAGATGTAAATCGTGCAGAGCAGGCACAGAAAAGAGCAGAGGAACGGTTATCTCAAAAGAAAAAAGAAGATATTGATGAAGCAAGAGCTGAATCAGCTTTACATCGAGCACTAAATAGAATTAATGCTTCTCAAAAATATTTGTAATAAACTTTTAGTCGTTTTTATTAGAGGGATGAATTCTTAATTCATCCCTTTATTATTTTTAGTCCAGATTAATTTCAAACAGCGGTGAATCTCCGGCAGATACAGTAACACCATCTTTGCTCCACTGCCAGCCTTCAAAATCATTAAAACCTTGTATCACTAGTTTGTATTTGCCGGACTCAAGTCGTTCGTAAATCCATCTTCCACTGCTGTTGGGATTAAAATCCTGAAAGCTTAGGGAACTTCCTTGCTCGGCTCGGAATGAAAAATCAGTAATGATTGATACTTTGCCTGCAAATGGCTTCTCATCTTTTGTCATCAGAATTCGAATATTGGCTAAACCTTCTTCCGGCACCTGATCCCATATTTCATCAATCATTTTAGCCATCATTCCAGCCATTTGCCTATTTGTTGCTGATTCATCCTGCGATTGAAGAGTCGTTACAATGGTTAAAAATGAAAGTGATATTGTTAAAAACAATACTAAAACCAGCTGTTTTCGATTCATTGCTTACCTCCAATTAGCACATACTAGTAAATAATTACTAATAGTGTAGCTACTAATATTCATTAAATGCAACTCAGGATAGTTCTGTATGAAATAATAAGAAAATTGATTAGCTAAAGAGGCAGGTTTACGATTTACAAAAGCTTTTCCATTATTAGCGCATCGTAAAACTTACTATTAACGTGCAATTCTTTTTTTAACGTACCGACAATTTCAAAACCTAACGAAGAGTAAAAGTTTATTGCATAATTTTGAATAGCAGTTACAACCAGTTTAATTTTAATTATGTTTTTCTTTTGTCGGATTTTATTAATTGCGGATTCAACTAATTGTTTGCCAATTTTCTTGTTACGATATTCCTCTTTAACAAATACACCAAACATCTCGGCAACATGATTTAATTTATTCTTGGGACTAATCATATATACAACCATTCCAACAGCTTTATCATCATTGAGTGCAAATAGTGCACTGTTAATTCTGCTTCTCCATATTTCATCCGTGAAAATTATTTCCTCTTCGTAAGAACTTCCAAAAGCCAGTGGATCGTTTTGTAGTGCTTCTAATCTAAGTGCTTTGAATTCTTTCCATCTTTCTTCCGGTAATTCGATAATTTGAAGCATAACTATTTTCGAAGTTTTAGCAAAAATTAATTATAAAATAATTGTAGAGAATAGAATAAAATAAAACTAGACCAGCAATTTAATTTAAATATCCATTTCCTAAAATTATTTGTCTAACAGTCATATTTTTTTCAAGTTTGTCGGTAAGCTTATCGAAGTGATCAATTAAATAATGCAGCCTTTTATTTTCCTCTTTAATAGTAAGCAGTTCCTGTTGTTGAATAAGTGTCAATCCTGATTTTTCTGCAATCTTGAAAGATTTGAGTGATGATTTTTCCAGGTTTTCCCAAAAATTTGGATTCAAATTGTAATTAACCTGCTTTAAAATATCTTTCACCTTACTCTTAAGTTCAGAAAATAGATCAATATCATACTCAGGTAATTTATCATCAAATTTTTGTATTTCGCTAATAAAATATCCATCAGGATGAACTTCCAAATCTAATCTCGTAAACCGCCATTTACCTTTTACAACAATATCAAATTCGCCTGAGCCATAAGTTTTTGATACGCTTGTGATTTCTACGTATACACCAACTTCAGATATTTCATCTTTGATTTTACTTACGATTCCAAAGCCAGATTTATCTGCCGAGCATTTACTAATCATTTTTTTATATCGCTCTTCGAAAATATGAAGGGGATATTGCGAGTTAGGATAAATAACCAATGAAAGTGGAAAAATTGGTATTTGCATATCAAACAAATTCTTTATTGTAAAGTTAAAAAAAGAAGCAATCATAATTAATGATTGCTCCTATATTAATATAGTAAATTATTTTGCTTCACTAAATCTTTTAGCAACTTCCTGCCAGTTTATAGTATTCCACCAATTTTCAATGTATTCAGGTCGTCTGTTTTGATATTTTAAATAATAAGCATGTTCCCAAACATCTAAACCTAAAATTGGTGTTCCCTTGAAATCAGAAACATCCATTAAAGGATTATCCTGGTTTGGAGTTGAACCAACTGCAAGCTTTCCGTTTTGCACAGCAAGCCATGCCCATCCGGAACCAAATCTCGTTGCACCGGCTTTACTAAACTGATCCTTAAAGGTATCGAACGAACCAAAAGCTGAATTGATTGCATCAGCAAGTGCACCGTCTGGTGTGCTTCCGCCCCCCTTTTTCATAATTGTCCAGAACAATGAATGATTCCAGTGTCCGCCGCCATTGTTTCTGACAGCTACCGGATGCTTGGATATACCTTTAAATATTTCTTCTAAAGATTTTCCCGCTAAATCAGTTCCATCAACAGCAGCATTTAAATTATTTACATATCCGTTATGATGTTTTGTATGATGAATTTCCATCGTCATTTTATCAATAAATGGTTCCAATGCATCATATGCGTATGGTAAATCAGGCAATTCAAATTTTCCCATTATAGTATTTCTCCTTTTATTTTTATTTGATAAGATAATTATATTTTTCGCAAATGGGTTTAATGTTGAAGCAGCCGATAGAGCTGCTACTGAATATATAAATTTTCTTCTTTTCATTTGTGATCTTTATTATATTGAAAACTAAACCCCAAATGATTCACCGCAGCCGCAGCTTTTGGTTGCATTTGGATTGTTGAATTTAAATCCTTTCCCGTTCAAACCGTCAGAAAAATCAAGTTCGGTACCCATTAAAAAGAATAGACTTTTCCCGTCAACAAACAGCTTTACTTCGTTTGATTCAATTACAGAATCACCTTCTTTTGAAGCTTCATCAAAGTTAAGTGTATATGTTAAACCTGAACAACCGCCACCTTTAACACCGACTCGTAAACCGTATGCTTCGGGCACATTGTTTTCGTTCATTATTCTTTTTATTTCTTTTCCCGCTTTTTCAGTAATGGTTATATCGGTTGTTTCTTTTACTTCAGCCATCATTTAACCTTTTAAATTTATTATGATTTAATTTAAAACGGATCACCGGGTTCTGCAGTCGCAAAATCCGGAAAATTAATTTTCCAGCCCTGGTGATTTACTTT
>CBDUAV010000105.1:0-9305 GCA_965365225.1 uncultured Ignavibacteria bacterium
TCTTCATCATTTATCTTTTTGCCCTTGAACATTTCTTTAGCTTGAGAAATTGACCATGCAGTTAAACCTGTAATGTTTTTATTCTGATCGTATTTAATAAAATAAGTCGTTGAAATTGCAACTAATGAGGACATAGTCAGTGCTAAAACAAGCATTACAATAATTTCAGGAATTGAATCGCTATGAAGACTTATAATTGAAGAGCTGAATACAAGTCCGATAAATATTATAGCTGCAACAGTACTTAGTAGATACATAATAAATTTCTGATTATCCTTCGATTTAATAATAGTAACAATTTTCTGTTGCCAGGCAGTTGTCACAGTAGCTAATACTGCTATACCGGAGCAAACAAATAAATTATATAATGCTCTTATGTATGAGTAGGGATGAGAAGCATCCATTACAATACCATGATCGAAAGGAGCTATTAAAATACCCGGATAGTTCGCACCCAGAACCATTAAAGTAACACCACCTACAAAAGATGTTATGACAGCAGCAGGTGTAAATTTTCGCCAAAAAATTCCGAGGAACACCGCAACCACCAGAGGGGGCGTTAGCGTTGAATGAAAGAAACCATGTGCTTCATAAACGGTAGGAAAATCTCTAAACACAAGAACAGCTAAAACACCTAGGGTAGTAATAATAATAGAAGCAACACGTGCAGAAGCTAATTCATGTCTATCTTCAGAACGTGCATCTTCATCGTATTTTTTAAGCCATACTTTTATTGGGCGATGGACATCGTTAATATAAATTGCAGCAGTTGCGTTTATTAATGTATCTACTGTGGACATAAGCGCTGCCGTAAGAGCCGCCATAATAAATCCAAAAACCCCGGGTGAGGAGACAATATTTGCAACTACAACAAATATTTCATCAGGACTCGTATTTGGTGGTACAACATCTGGGGCAACTAACGAAATTGCTTTACCAACCCATCCTGCATTACCAACTACGATTGCTGAAATTGGAAGCATAAACATAACGTTGAATGCGGCGGCTTTTCTTCCTTCGTTAACACTTTTAGTTGCCATGAATCGCATTATCAAGCCCATATTTAAAAACAGGAATCCAATTGATCCGGCAACGCCATCCTGCCAAAAAATACCAACAAAATTAAAGCTGGATGGCTCATTAAAATTAGCTAAAGGCATTTTCCAGGAGGTTGGAAGCAAGTCCCAAAAGATATCGAAACCACCCAAATAACTAACTCCAAGAGCAAATAATAAAAGCCCGGCAAAAAGTAGAATAAATCCTTGCAAAAGATCTGTGAATATTACTGCAGTTTGCCCGCCAAATGTAATGTAAATACCTGTAATAACTGCAATTACAGTTATTACCCCCATAAGAGTGACTTCGAAGTTCATTCCCACTATATTTAGACTTTCGGGTAGTAAAGGTAAAGCAGCTTTACCAAGCGTTAAAAATCCAATTCCGATGTAACCAATCATATATAAAAGAAGTAACATTGTAGCTAAGAAGCGAGCCGAAGGACTAAAACGCTTTTCAAAGTATTCCGGGATAGATCTGATTTTAGAGTAAACAATTATTGGGAGCCATCCGAAGAAAAAGAACGGAATAAAAAACCAATCGTTTATGTAAGTCATCGTTGATGAAAAACCATGCTCAAAAGCTTTGGCAGAATATTTAACAAAGCTATGGCTTCCAACACCAGTTGCAACAATTGAAAAAGCAATTAGCCACCATGCAAATCTTCTTCCTCCAAAAAAGAAATCTTTTGTACTTCGATTGTATTTTCCAAAATAACTTCCAAAGAGCATAATGACCATGAAGTAAACGACCATTACAATCCAGTCTGTAGAAGTACCAATATTGTGAAATGTTTCCTGACCCATATTAGAAATAGAGAGCCGCAATGGTTAGGAAAAAGTGGAGAGCTACAAAATAAAAGAAGCCAAAAAGCATCACTTTCATCCAATATTTATGACGTTTTTTGGATAAGTCTATCGCACCGGTTTTCTTTATAATTATTATTCCGGAAAAGAAGAAAATTCCTCCAATTCCATAAAGATATATGAAAGGCAACCAGGAGTTAAAAAAAGTAGGCATCCGCTTTATATGATTAGTGAGCTAAAAACTACATTTTCGCTACCTAAATTATATAACCGTGCGCTAACTAACAAACAATTTTAATTATCTGAGAGTATGTTTGGAATATTATTTAACAATTTCTTAACATTGCATATCAATCCCGGTATTACAATTAGTTTTAATTTAGTATTCACCTTTAAAATACTTAGCGCAAGGAACTAACGCTTGGAAATATACTTAATACTTGTAATTGTACTCTTCTTATTAGCTGCTTCTGATCTAATTGTTGGTGTAAGCAACGATGCAGTTAACTTTCTTAATTCCGCTGTAGGATCTCAAGTTGCTCCTCGTCATATCGTTTTAATTATTGCAAGCCTCGGTGTTTTTGTCGGGACGGTATTTTCAAGTGGACTGATGGAAGTAGCCCGTAAAGGAATTTTCAATCCGGAAATGTTTCTTTTTCAAGAAGTGATGATAATTTTTCTTGCAGTAATGATAGCTGATGTTTTACTACTCGATCTTTTTAACACTTTCGGTTTACCAACTTCAACTACTGTTTCAATTGTCTTTGAATTGTTAGGTGCAGCAGTTGCTGTTTCGATTTTAAAGCTTGTGGAATCGGGAGCAGATTTCGCAGGATTTGTTCTATTTATTAATTCTTCAAAAGCATTGGCTATTATCGGAGGTATTTTACTTTCTATTGCTGTTGCCTTGCTTGTGGGAGCTATAATCCAGTTTATTACACGACTCATTTTTACTTTCGATTTTAACAGCCGTATTAAGCGATATGGCGCCATTTGGGGCTCGGTTGCATTAACTGCAATTACGTATTTTATTTTGGTTAAGGGTGCAAAGGGTACAGCTTTTCTGTCGCCGGAAGCTGTTAAATTTATTTTAGGGAACACAAGCTTAATTTTAGGGGGAAGTTTATTATTCTGGTTTGTCGTTCTTCAAATATTACTATTAACTACAAAGATTAATATTCTTAAACCAATTGTTCTAATTGGCACCTTTGCACTTGCACTTGCTTTTGCTGCAAATGATCTGGTTAACTTTATCGGTGTTCCGCTTGCCGGTATGAGCTCCTATATTTTTGCCAGTCAAAGTGGTGATCCCTTTAATTCATTAATGGAAGGTTTAAGAGAACCGGCACAATCACACACATTAATACTCTTGGGTGCCGGAGCAATAATGGTTATCACGTTGTGGCTGTCTAAGAAAGCAAGGTCAGTTACTAAAACTGAAGTTGATCTTGGGCGTCAGTTCGAAGGATTTGAGAGATTCGAATCCTCAGTTTTTGCTCGTTCAATTGTAAGAATGATTTTAAGTGTAGCAAGTGTCTATAAAAAAATTACACCTGCCAAAGTTCAATCATACATAGACAAAAGATTTAAAGGTGCCCGTTCTGCTGTAATGGATAGTTCCGCCCCCAGTTTTGATCTGTTAAGAGCTTCTGTAAATTTAATGGTTGCAAGCATATTAATTTCTTTTGCTACATCTTTAAAACTTCCTCTCTCTACAACTTATGTCACATTTATGGTAGCAATGGGAACATCACTTGCCGATAGAGCTTGGGGACGAGAGAGTGCCGTTTACAGGGTTAATGGCGTTATCACAGTTATTGCTGGATGGTTTTTTACTGCATTTATGGCATTCACTGCCACAGCAATTTTTGCAACAATTATTTTTTACGGTGGTATTGTTGCAATTGTATGTTTGATTGCTGTTGCTGCATATGTCTTAGTAAAAACTCATCTGTTACACAAGGAAAGAAGTGTTGATGAAGAAGAAATGGAACGGATTTATTACCAGACTATTCAAAATGGTTTTGATGGAACAGTAAACAGTTTTGAAGCCATAAACGATTTTATAAAATCATCGGTTAATTGTGTACGCGAAGCTTTAGATGGTTTATATAAAGAAGACAGAATTCTTTTGAAACAAACTCGAAAAAAAGCAAAGAAGATAAATAAAAAAGCAAGGATGATTACCAGCAACATCTTTAAAACGGTTCAGATACTTGAAGATAAAGAGATTAAAAAAGGTAAAAAGTTTGGCAAAGTAATTAATTCAATTCAGGAAATTGCCCTTAATTCAAGATCCGTAGTTCAAAATTGTTATGATCATATAGATAATAATCATTCGCGTCCATATCAGGATGAATACAATTCACTTATTAAACTTTATGATTTTTTAAATGAAGAAGTAGAAGAAGCTTCCAAAATCCTTTCTAATCAAGATTTTGCTTCCGTGGAAGGATTTAAAGACACGGTTTCAAAATTCCGTGATGTTGCAGACAGTTTTGATTTAACACAGGTATCCAGAATAAAAAATAGTGATAGTTCTGCGCGTAACAGTTTACTCTATTTAAGAATTTCTTCCGATACTGAAAACATCTCTCTTCACATTTTAAATCTTGTTACTGCACTTAAAAGCACATTTGAAAGTTTTAATTTACAGGCAGGAGAGTTAGATGAGCAGTAATTCCCTGAAGAAAAAATATTAACCTAACAAGTTTTCCAAACTGCGGAACATCAATTCCTTCATCCCGGATTGAGGGTTTCCAGTGATTTCATTTATTCTATTACTGAACATTAATCCCCAGCTGGTTTGCACAATGTATTGTGGAAGTGCAATATCCATACTTTCAATTCTTCCGCTGTAAACTGAACTTAAAATCAGTCCGACAATATCAATTTCATCTTTTAAAAATGTTTTCAGTATAACCTTTTCCTTATCAAAAGAATCATCACGCATTAATAGAAGCATTAATTCATAGAGGAGTTTATATTTATCATAAGCTGCTTCTTTGAAACTGATATATTCAAGCAATCTGCCGCCAATTGGAATATCTTCGTTGTTGAAAATAACTTTAATATTTTCGATAAAATTTGATGCTTCCCAGTATAACGTATCATAAAAAAGATCTTCTTTAGAATTAAAGTAATTATATATAGTTGCCTTACCGATTCTAACATCGCGTGCAATTTCATCGAGCGTAGTTTTCCCTGCTCCATGCCGTGCAAATCTTTTTGCAGCAGCACGGATAATTTGCTCTTTTCTTTCTTTTGACAACGGATAGGTGAATTAATTACTTACAATTTTCTTTTTAGCATCTTGAATAATTGAAGATGCTTTTTTCTTGCCTTCTTTTAAAATCTGCTCAGCTTTGTCTTTACTGGCATCGTAAATTTCTTCTACATCTTCTAAAACATCTTCGGCTTTATCGGAAATTTTTCTCCTTAATTTTCTGCCTGAAGAGGGAGCGTACAACAATGCGAATATACTTCCTGCTACTCCTCCGATTAATAATCCCAAAAGAAATCCACCTATTCTATCTTCCTTTTCCATTTTTCCACCTGATTGTTGTTTTAAGGATTTGTTGATACAATATATCAATTCGCCGTTAATAGTCAAGCGAAAATTTTTTTTAATTGACTGCCTTTTTAGAAGATATAATAGAAATAAAAATTGAAACAAATATTACTGCTAAGCAACCAATAACGTTATACCACAGAAAGGGAATATCAGTAAATAAATAACAGTATAGCACTGCGCCTTCTGCTATTATTGCGCCAATAAAAGTTGGAGTGCCGCCAATTTTTTTCAGGTAAAAAGCAGTTAAAAAAATCCCGAGAATTGTACCGTAAACTAGTGAGCCCAAAATATTTACAGCTTCAATTAGTGAACCGAGGTGCTGCGCAAATAGTGCAAATAGAATGGCATAAAAACCCCAAAAAACAGTCGCCAGCTTAGAGGCTATTAGATAATGGTTCTCGGAAGCATTCTTTTTAAATAATCTTTTATAAAAATCTATAATGCTTGTGGATGCAAGTGCGTTTAGTTCAGCTGATGTTGAAGACATTGATGCCGAAAGAATAGCGGCAATTAATAGTCCTATTATTCCAACAGGTAAAAAATTAATTATGAATGAAAGAAAAATATAATTTGTGTCGTTAGTATCTGCATCAGGATTAACTTTTTTGATAATTTCAATTGCATCATTTTTAATTAATGTTGCTTTGTTTTCTTTAACAAGAACTTGGCTTGAAATTTTTGAAGTTATATCATCATTGCCCTTTTCAATTGAAGTAACCAACTTGTTCAGATCTTCTCTCTTTTCTTCAAATATAGTCTTGTATTCATATTCAAGCATGTTGTATTCATTTTTATATTCACTATTTCTAACATTTTCAACTTCAACAGGATTGAAGAAAAGGGGAGGAGTAGCAAATTGATAAAATACAAAAACCATCGCACCGATAAATAAAATTATAAACTGCATTGGTACTTTAACTATGCCGTTTGTCAACAAGCCTAAACGGCTCTGTGCTACAGAACTTCCTGCCAGATATCTCCCTACCTGCGATTGATCAGTCCCAAAATAGGAAAGCATTAAAAATGTCCCGCCAATTATACCTGACCAGAAAGTGTACCTGTTATTTAAATCGAACGTAAAATCAATAGCGTTAAGCTTGCCCATTTTGCCTGCCACAGCAACAGCATCAATAAAGGAAACATTTTCAGGAAGCATGAAAAAAAGAAGTATGAATGCTGAAAACATTCCGGTAGTTATAATTATCATCTGTAAAAAATGTGTTTTGTTTACAGCGTTGGTACCCCCAATTGTTGTGTAGATGATGACCATCATTCCAACAACAAGAATTGTAAAATTTATTTCCCAGCCAAGAATTACAGATAAAATTAATGAAGGCGCATAAATTGTAAAACCTGCAGCAAGTCCGCGCTGAGTTAAAAATAATGCACTGCCTAGCATTCTATTTTTCAAATCAAATCTTTTTTCAAGGTATTCGTAGGCTGTGTAAACATTTAATTTATTATAAATAGGGACTGCAGTTACTGAAAGGATAACCATTGCAATTGGCAGCCCCAGATAAAATTGAACGAACCTCATTCCATCTACATAAGCTTGTCCGGGTGTTGAAAGAAAAGTAATTGCACTAGCTTGTGTTGCCATAATTGAAAGCGCTACAATCCACCATCGGCTTGTTCTGCCGGCTCGCATGTAAGAATCAATGTCTTTGGTTTTTCTTGTCTTCCAGGTTCCGTATATAACTACAAAACCAAGAAATATGATAAGTACGATCCAATCGATTAAACTCACTCAAAAGCCTTTGTAAATAAGTAGAAAATAACAATGAGCACGACAAGGTTTAATAATACAAGTGAGTATAATTTTTTCCAGCTTCCTAAAATTGGGGGAGGTGGATCTTTTTCTTTTTCAGTCCAATTATTTTCGATCAATTTTTACCTGCAGATATTAAGTTTATAAAAAGATTGTATGCACCGATCACTCCGGCGGGCAGTTGTCTGAAAAAGGATAAACCCGTATAAACAAAATTACCTTTACCAAACTTGCAAAATAAAAGTGAACCCTTCAGCGGTTTTGAATTTGTATCTTGCATTTCGAGCAGAGGTTGATATTCCGAAGCCCAATCGCCAGGGAAATATAATCCTCTTTCCTGAATCCAGCCTTTAAAATTATCTTCAGTAATTTTATAGGGAAAATTTAAAAGCGGATGATCAGCATCCAATATTTTTACCGGCGAGTCTTCTTCTGTAACACGATCGCGGGAAATTATTAATTTATACGGACCCAATTGTTCCGGCAATTCACTTAAAGTGTTGTACTGTGTTACTAAAATTCCGCCATTGTAAACGTAATCCATTAATAGTTGATGATTTAATTTTAGTCTTTTATTTGTGTTGTAAGCTCGTATTCCAATAACAATTACATCAAAACTGTTAAGTTGTTCTTCAGTTAATAATTCATCGTTAAATATCTTTACTTTAAAACCTAAGTCGAAAAGGATAGTTGGAATTTTATCACCCGAACCCATAATGTATCCAATTTCGTTTACTGTGCGGTTGTTTAAATCAACCTTTATGATTTTTGATTTTGCAACAGGAATTACAGTCTGGGTTTGAATGTGTGGATATTCAATTGTAAATAAGCTTCTATTGAATTTTCTATTACTTGCAATGATCTCGGCTTCTAAATCCGACATATTTGATCTGGAGTTTGATGTTACAGAAAACTCAAATTGCTGCTCTTCATTTTTTGAATTTAAATTAAAATCAATACTTTCGGGTGAAACAAGCCATCCATCTTCTGCTTTCAATTTAAGTTTACCATTTGCATTTTCATTCAGACACTTAACAGTTACTGCAATTCGACTATCATTACCATTTGTTAAAGTGTATAAATCTTTGTTAAAATTTACTACAATTGGCGGAACAATCTCCACACTTCTATAAATTTCTCCTTTAACAGGGTCATTCCTGCGGTAATAAACAGGCTCAGTGAGCTTTATTTCTTCTCCCTCATATTCTAAAGTAAAAGTTGCAAACAGTGAAAATTTATTTTTTGGTAAACCTATTAAGTTCTGATTCTGGACATCGTATATTTCCTTTTGGCGATTTCCGTCCAGCCAATATGGATTCGTGTAATTTAATTCTTCAGGTATTAATAAGATTTTCTCAACATTTATCATTTCACCCATTAATAAAGGTGAATTTAACATTGAATCTTTTTGCTGATAGGTAACTTCAATATTTTTTAACACAAATGCTTCCCCGGAGCGATTAACAATCCCAGCTTCAATTTTATAAGTGCTTCCTTTTGTTAGGTAATATTCATCAATTACAGCTTCAGTCCAAATTCCAGAACATGATTTTACAACATCGAGCAATTCTTTGCTTTTTGTTTCACGCCAGTATTCATCATCTAACTTTTGAAGTTCAAAATAAGCCTGTAAAAGCAGGGGAATAATTTTTTGCGGCTCTTCAAAATTAAATTGGTTTTCAGCTTTTCTTAATAATTTAGAAACTTTTTCACTTTCTTCAACTCTATTCCACGAGAGATCAATATTTTCAAAAATATCTTGCTTAGCATCAGTTCCATCCATCTGTAAAAAGTAATTGTAATAATTTTGCCGCCGGCCAGAATCACCAAAACCCTGGCTTTTGTGCATTGTTCTGCTTTCAGCAGAAATTTCAGTATATGATCTTCCGAGCAGCTGGTTGTACTCACCGAGATTTATTTTTATTAATGTATCGCTTTCAATTCCCATTGATTTTAACGCTGGAGTCCATGCATTCCAGAAAATTCTTTTAGGCTGCCACGGTTTAACTAATTTTAGCTGCTCGGGAAAGACAGTCGGATCGTTTGAAATTTTAAATGCTTCAAACGCTAAAATTGCCGATGCAGTGTGCTGTCCATGCCT
>CBDUAV010000106.1:0-9279 GCA_965365225.1 uncultured Ignavibacteria bacterium
AAAAACATCTTTGTGATGATATTCTTCCCTCTGTTCAACGCCGCCCATCTTTGCTATTTCGGGAAAAACAATTTCCATAGCTCGCGATTCATAAAGCAACTTTAGACCAATTGAAGGTTTAGGTGATTTTAATATTTTAAGAAATTCATCAGTTATTCTTTCCTGAGAAACAATTACCAGTCTGTCCCTTAATTTTTCAGCGGCAACCATAATCTCTTCTGCTACTGCAAAATTTAACTGTGAGGCAAAACGAAATGCTCTTAAAATCCTTAGCGGATCATCATCAAATGTTTTTTCTGGATCAATAGGAGTGCTAATAAGTTTGTTTTCAATATCCTGTAAACCATTGAATGTATCTATAAGATCGCCAAAATTATTTTTAGAAATTGAGACCGCAATTGTATTTATTGTAAAATCCCTGCGTGAAATATCATCTTGAAATGTTCCTTCTGTAACTAACGGATTTCTACTTTTTTTTCTATACGATTCTTTTCTTGCTGCGACAAATTCAAAATTCATCCCTTCATAATTGAAATGAGCTGTGCCGTAGTTCTTGTAAATTACAATATCATCTATATCCAGTTTTTTTGAAAATGTTTCAGCAAACTGCAATCCATTTCCTACAATTAGAAAATCAATATCGCTGAGTTCTCTCTTTAAAATTAAATCTCTTACAAATCCGCCGACTACGTAAACTTCGCATTTTAAATCATGGGCAATATCTGAAGCAATTTTTAAAAATTTATAGTTTGATATTTTTTTTGTGAAATTCATAAAACTAATTTTTTGAATATTTCATTTCATTCAAGACTCGTTCAGCATTCCTATTGAACCACTCAGCTTTTTGAAAATTTTGCTTTTTCAGCTCTAACAAGCCGTTCTCATCTTTAATTCTGAGAGATAATCCTGCCATCTTTCTTGCATTTAAATAATCAAAATTTTGTAGCATGTATTGAGATAATTTCAATGAAGCATAACTGCTAAAAAAATCTTTAACTTCAAAATTATGCGTCAAATTCGATAAGAACAGCTTGTAATTTTCTTCCAATGCTTCACTTAAATTAATCATAATTGGAATTGATTGATATTCGTACTCAGTTGAATTAAGATATTTAAGTAAATAATATTTATCAAAATCGCTGCCTGAGACATATCTGGATATTTTATTTTCTTTAAATAAATCTAATCTTATCTGTGCTAGCAATTCTAATCGAATATTAGGTTTTGAAACTAATAATGATTCATAAATCTTTTTAGCTTCGTTTAGATATCCGGCTTGAACTTTCAAATCAGCAATTCTGAATTTTAAATTATATTCGTACGAAGTATTTGAAAATTGATCAATTTTATCCTCTAGAATTCTAATCGCAAAAATCAATGAATCGGTTTTTTCATAGATTAACGATAATCCAACAATTGCTGAATAGTTATCAGTTTTTTCTAAAATATCTCTCAAATAATGTTCAGCTTCATCGTACTTTTCTTGATTAATTAATTCCCACGCATCTGCGAGCCTGTCGGAAATATAACGCGGACAAATTTTTTGAACAAGCGATTGTCGTCCAAAGTAATAATTTGCTTTAGCCTGCCAATTGTCTTTAGTAAAATCTGTTAAAAATTGAAAGTACTCATTTTCAACTTCATTAATTTCCACATCAAAGGATGCTTTAAATTCATTTGTTCGGTGGTATTGTTTGACTTTGTGAACACCAAACTTTTCAATTAAATATTTTACAAATGAACCTGAGTAGATGTAGGACAGTCCCGATACGTTTCCAAAAAAACTAAATCCGGAAAAGAGATTTGAAATGTTTGTTTTAAAATTATTTTTATAAGCAATCGAAGCCAAAAAATGTATATTCATCTCATCGTAAAAACCATCACAGGCCTCTGCAACACCTTCAATCAATGCTGGATTAAAACCTGCGGCAACTTTAAATATTCCCCAGCCAAATTTTCCTGCAAAACAATGTGCAATTTCATGTTCCAATGAACTCTCCCAGCTATCCATCGATACATAAACACTGTTCTGCCAAGGTTTAGCAACATCTGCATTTCCAGAACCAAACAATTCTTTTTTTTGTAGTGATGACTTAAATATGAACGAATTTATTTTTTCATCAAAACTCTCATCTAAAAGAGCAGATAGTTTTTTATAAAAATATTCCTGGTTTATTGCTATAAATTTTAATGTGCTCTTATCAATTCCGTTATCAGCATTAATTATAAAATGTTCTGTTTCAACTTTTACCGGTAATTCTTTTTGTAGTTTTGAAAATGTGGTGGAATATCCCCAAACCGGTGAAATGCAAAAATAAAATATTAAAGCAACCAAGAGTGAAAATGAAATTCTTCGCCAAACAACTGCTTTCCTTCTTTTCCTCTTTATAGTATTATGAATCAATACAAATACTGCAAAGAAGAAAATTGTGTTGAGTAAGCGATAGGAAAATAATTTTAAATCGACTGATAACCCTTCATCGTAAATTGTGCCAGGGAAATATCCGAAAACCGGATTGTATAAATAAACCTGAGGGTTAAAGTAAATTTCAAAAAATGCAATCAGCAGTAGTGTAATGAATATCAGAATAAAAATCATCCAGCGAAATTTTTGGTCAATCGCAGTAGCTACTATTCCTAATGCTCCTCCGATTATTATTGACGGGACTGTAATCACTACATAAAATAAAAATCCATCGCTAAAAGAACAAAACCCGGTAAAAAAAGAATTGATGATTGAAACAACAAACGGAACTACAAGTAATATAGATAGATTTGTTAAAAGAGCAACGAGATTAGGATTTGAATTATCGGTTTTCGCCCTAAATGATGATAAAATATAAATCCCCGAAAGAAATGAAATTGCAATAGCATTTATTGCGGAAAACTCATAACCAAAGACATTTGTAAGCGGCAGACTAATTAAAAGTAAATTTAAAATTAAGAGAAATGCTGTATAAAGAATGAAATAATTTTTCCATTTAAAAAAGTTTTTCATGTGATTTTAATACTCTTTACTTTCAACTCTCTGAATATCTGCACCCAATTTTCTTAGCTTTTCTTCAATTCGCTGGTAACCACGGTCGAGGTGATAGACTCTTAGCACTTCAGTAGTTCCTTCTGCAGCCAAGCCGGCAAGTACCAAACATGCACTTGCACGCAGATCGGTGGACATAACTTTTGCACCTTTTAATTTACTCACGCCAGTTATGTTAGCTGTATTTTTTTCAACTAAAATTTTTGCACCCAACCTGTTCAACTCGGGCACATGATTGAAACGATCAGAATAAATTGTATCTGAGACTTTAGATTTACCCTTCGCTACAGACATTAAAGCTGTCCATTGAGCCTGCATATCGGTTGGAAATCCGGGATAAATTGATGTTTTAATTGATACAGGTTTTAATTGTACATCATTACAATCAATTGTTATTTTATTATTTTCTGTTAAAAGTTTTGTGCCGCAATCTAAAAGTTTATTTATGACAGATACGATAATTTTATCATCAGCTTCAATTAAAGTAATTTTGCTTTTTGTAATAGCTCCTGCGACAAGCAGCGTTCCGGTTTCAATTCTGTCTGGAATTGTAGTAATTTTTGTTTGATCTAATGAACTCACTCCTTCAATTTCTAAAAGATTCGTTCCTATGCCATTGATCCTTGCACCCATGCCTAAAAGAAATTCTGCAAGCTGTGTAATTTCCGGTTCGATAGCTGCATTTGAAATTAAAGTAGTTCCTTTAGCCAGAACTGCAGCCATCAAAGCATTCCCTGTCGCACCGACTGATGAAATATCAAAATGAATTTTACTACCGATAAGCTTTTTTGCCTTAGCAATTATATAACCTTCGAATAAATCAATTTCAGCACCAAGTTTTTTCATCGCTTCTAAATGTAAATTGATCGGACGCGGTCCCCAGGCACATCCGCCAGGCAAAGAAACTTTCGCCTTTCCAAATCGCGCCAACAGCGGTCCGAGAACATAAACCGATGCACGCATTTTTTTCACGTGCTCGTAGGGTGCTGTAAAATCATTTATATTTTTTGAATTAATGGTGAGCTTGCCATTTTCAAATGAAATTTCTGCTCCAATATGTTTTAGCAATTTTATCATCGTATATACATCGTTCAACTCAGGTGTATTGTTTATGACAGCCTTTCCTGAAGCCAAAATTGTTGCAGGCATTAACGCTAAAGATGCATTTTTAGCACCGCTCACTTTTACTTCTCCCGAAAGCTTTTTGCCGCCATTAATTATGAATTTATCCATTACAGTCAATATTCAATTAGAAAATGATTTTACAAAGCTAAATATAATATTTTGTTTTGGCAGATGAGAGTTGGATAGAAAATCAGCCTATAATTAGACTTATAGTCTTGTGTGACGAAGCACTTATAGAATTGATATACTACAATCACAACAGTATATTTGTAGCCAAATTTTCAGAAGTTTTCTCATCTGAATTCAATTTTCATTAAAATTTTTTCAACTGCGAGAATGGCGGAATTTGGCAGACGCGCTAGACTTAGGATCTAGTACCGAAAGGTGTCGGGGTTCGAGTCCCCGTTCTCGCACAGCTTATTATTTTTTAAGTAACAAATGAGGTCATGGTGGATTTTAAGGTTAACGAATTATCATCATCTGAGAAAGAAGTTGAGGTAACTTTAACTTATGATGAAATTAAAGACGAATTAAATTCCGAAGTAAGCAAACAAACAAAAACTATTCAACTTCCGGGCTTTAGAAAAGGTAAGGTTCCAAAAAATATAATTAAACAGCGGTTCGGAGATACACTCGAGTACGAAGCATCAGAAAAAGTAGCTAATTCTCAATTCTGGAAACTTGCTCAAGCGGAAAAATTAAATCCGATCGGGCAGCCAACAATGACGGATATAAATTTTAAACCCGGTGAAGATTTTAGCTTTAAAGTAAAATATGAAACCCTGCCGGATTTGGATGTAAAAAATTACACCAATCAAAAAATTGAGGTTCCGGATATTAAAGTGAAAGATGACGAAGTGGAAAAAGAAATAGATTACATTCTTCGTTCGAACAGCACACAGGAAGAAACAGAAATTGTTGGTGATGACAATCATTTTTTACTTGATGTAACAATGACAAGACTGAGCGAAAACGGAGAACCATTTGAGAACAGTAAGCCTGAAAAACTGGAAATTGATTTAACTAATCCAAATGTGCATACAGACGTTAAAGAAAATGCAAAAGGAAAAAAGGTTGGAGATATATTTAATTTTTCATTTAATGATGAAAGAACTGTAAGAAACAAAGAGGGACAGGATGAAAAAGTTAATGAGCATTATGACTATGAAGTGCATATTAACGGAATCAAAAAAATAATTCTTCCCCAACTCGATGAAGAACTGATTAAAAAAGTTACTAAAGATAAAGTTAGCAATGAAGAAGATTTAAGAAATGAAATCAAAAAAGACATTCAAAATTATTACGAGCAGAGAGTTGAAGAATTCACTCGCAATAGTATAATCAGCATCATTTTAAAAAATAATGAGTTTACTCCACCGGCTTCTTTAGTTAAAGATATTATGAATGAAATGGTAAAAACCGAAGAAGAGAGGCTTAAAAATCAGGGTGCTAAAAAATTTGATCAAAAGCAGATGCAAGATTACTTTAAACCAATGGCGGAGAATGATGTAAAGTGGTACTTGCTAAAAAATGAAATCATGAAAAAGGAAAAAATCGAGGTTACGGAAAGTGAATTAGAAGAAATGGCAAAAAAAGATGCTGAAAAAACAGGTCTCTCAGTTGAAAAACTTTTAAATTATTATAAAACCTCAAAGCAAAACGATAAAACTTTGGATAAAAAACTATTCGATTTTCTAAAAGAAAAAAATAATATTGAACGGGTAAATCCCGATAAATTTTCAAACAGACAGAAAGAAGTGAAGAATGAAAAATAATATTGAAATTTATAACCAACTGGTTCCGTATGTAATTGAGCAGACCGGACGCGGTGAACGCGGTATGGATATTTATTCACGCCTGTTGCGTGAAAGAATTATTTTTATCGGAATGCCGATTGATGATCATATTGCCAGCTTAACTATCGCACAGCTTATATTTTTAGAAGCCGAAGATTCTGAAAAAGATATTAATTTGTATATAAATTCCCCCGGCGGAAGTGTAACTGCAGGATTGGCAATCTACGATACAATGCGATACATCAAACCTGATATTGCAACTATTTGTGTAGGTATGGCTGCTAGTATGGGTGCCATTTTACTCGCAGGTGGTAAGGACGGAAAACGATCATCATTGCCGAACTCTAAAATTATGATCCATCAACCATGGATTGGAGGTTTGCAGGGACAGACTACGGACATCGAAATTCACGCAAAAGAAATGTTAAAAACACGCGACACCCTTTATAAAATTCTAGCAAAACACACCGGCAAAACAATCGAGCAAATAACAAAGGATTGTGATAGAGACTATTTCCTAACTTCGGAAGAAGCAAAAGAATATAAGATTGTGGATAATGTTCTTGAAACCAGGATTATCCCCCCTAAAAAATAAATTATGGGGGTTGATTATCCCCCTATTCTGCCCAGTCTTTGGTAACTAAAAATATTCTTGTTTTAACACACAGTTTATTTTATCTTCCAAATGAAATTCCTTAACGGAACGATTAAAATCTTTTAATTGTTTTATACTAAAAGAAGTTATTAAATGATTGGTAATAGATTTACAAATTATATTCCTCCTGATCTTAACGACGGTTCGTTCGAACAGTTACTTAAAATATTTATGCAGCTAGTTACAATTACTTCCGGTGATGTTTCTGAAGCTTTAAACTGGATGAATGAGGTTGATAGACAGTATAATTTAACTGATGATGAGTACGGAATGGGTGATTTCATTGAAGAGTTAAAAGAAAGAGGATACATTACAGAAAATGAAGATAAGGATGTTTATGTACTAACAGCAAAAAGTGAAATGAGCATACGCAGACAATCGCTTGAGGAAATTTTCGGCAAGCTTAAAAAATCCGCAAAAGGTAATCACAGAACACCCTTTTCCGGACACGGAGATGAATTAACTTCCGATAGGAGAGAATATAATTTTGGGGATACCTTAGATCAAATAGATATGACGGACTCGATAAAAAATGCACAAATTAATCATGGTATTGATGACTTTAAGTTAACAGAAAAAGATTTAGAAATTGAAGAAAAAGATTTTAAAGCACTTACATCAACAGTTTTGATGATTGATATTTCACATTCGATGGTGCTTTACGGCGAAGATAGAATTACACCCGCAAAAAAAGTTGCAATGGCGCTGGCTGAGTTAATTACAACAAAATATCCAAAAGATACATTAGATATTATTGCTTTTGGAAATGATGCTTTTCCTATCCAAATAAAAGATTTGCCATATTTGGAAGTTGGACCTTATCATACAAACACAGTTGCGGGTTTAGAGCTTGCAGATGATATTCTTCGCAGAAGGAAAACTAACAATAAACAAATTTTTATGATAACCGATGGTAAACCAACCTGCTTAAGAGTCGGTGCAAAATACTATAAAAATAGTTTTGGCTTGGATAGAAAAATTATAAACAAAACTTTGGATCAAGCTGCCAAATGCAGAAGACAGGGAATTGCAGTTACAACTTTTATGATCGCACGCGATCCATACCTGCAGCAGTTTGTACGCGAGTTTACTAAAATTAACAACGGCAGAGCCTACTACAGCAGCTTAACCGGCTTAGGTGATTTTCTTTTTGAAGATTACATTCGCAACAGACGAAAAAGAGTTAGATAAAAAAGAAAAAGGATAAATCATTTATGACCAATATATCAATGAAAACTTTAGGTGAACTTAAAAAAAGTGGTTACGTTTCCAAATCAATCAAGAATGAATTAAGAGATAATTTAATTCAATTTTTAAAAGAAGGAAAAAATCCTTTTGAAGGAATAATTGGTTTTGATGATACTGTTATGCCTGAATTGCAGACAGCAATTCTTTCAAGACACGATATTATTTTACTCGGTTTACGTGGACAGGCCAAAACAAAGATTGCCCGACTTCTTGTTAATCTTTTAGATGAATACATTCCAATTATTAAAGATTCAGAATTAAATGATGATCCGTTAAATCCACTTTCTGTTATTGCAAAGGAAATTATTTTAAAAGACGGCGATAACACAAAAATTAGCTGGCTGCCCCGCTCTGAAAGATATACGGAAAAATTAGCCACTCCGGACGTGTCCGTTGCAGATTTAATTGGCGATGTAGATCCGATTAAAGCTGCGGCATTAAAACTTCCCTATTCCGATGAACGTGTTATTCATTTTGGATTAATTCCACGCTCTCATAGGAGCATTTTTGTAATAAATGAGCTGCCCGATCTGCAGGCAAGAATTCAGGTTGCGCTATTTAATATATTGCAGGAAAGTGATATACAAATTCGTGGATTTAAAGTTCGTCTGCCACTCGACATCCAATTTGTTTTTACAGCAAATCCTGAGGATTACACTAACCGTGGAGCGATTGTTACTCCGCTCAAGGATAGAATTGACAGCCAGATTTTAACTCACTATCCAAAAAATATTGAAGAATCAAAACGCATAACTGAACAGGAAGCAAAACTTGCAGCAGATCAAAAAGAAAAAATTTTTACTGATGAAATATTAAATGATTTAATAGAACAGATTGCTTTTGAAGCACGCGAAAGCGAATATATCGATGCAAAGAGCGGCGTATCTGCACGGTTAACAATTTCAGCGTATGAAAATCTAATTAGTACTGCTGAAAGAAGAAAAATAATTAATGAAGAAAATAAAACACAGCTAAGAATTAGTGATGTATTTGGAGTTATTCCATCCATAACTGGAAAAATAGAATTGGTTTATGAAGGTGAGCAGGAAGGTCCTGCAAAAGTTGCACAAATTTTAATAAGCAAAGCAATCAGGAATAATTTTGAAAAATATTTTCCCACACCTGATAGTTTAAAGAAATTAGAGCAGCCAAGTCCATATCATCCCATTATCGAATGGTTCAAAAAAGGTAATAAAATTGATTTGATGATGAGTTTATCAAATAAGGATTATGAAAAGTTAATTAAGAGCGTTCCGTGTATTGAAGAAGTTGTTAAAAAATATCATCCAAAAGCGAATGGCTATAATAAAACACTCCTGATGGAATTTTTACTTTTCGGACTTTCAGAATATTCACTATTAAGCCGTAATAAAATTGAAGACGGCCTGCAGTTCAGAGATATGTTGAGTTCTATGTTC
>CBDUAV010000107.1:0-9163 GCA_965365225.1 uncultured Ignavibacteria bacterium
GCGACACATAGATTACTAGCATCACGTAGACAACTAGTCTGTAGTCTATTGCTCTACCAACTGAGCTATCCTTTGCTGGTGGCACAATTAATACTCAATTTAGACTCCGTACCCGGAACATTAAATAATAATTGATTACTCAAACTAAATAATGCCGCCCGGTTAAACATCAATAGTGCAGAAGTACAAAGACAATGTGTGTGCCATTAATTTCTAGTCGTTGGTAAGCTATTATTTATCAATGAGTTATAGGGATTTCCCATAGCAGTATTTGATCGTGGAAGATAAAAACAGTATAATTATTTATAAATAATTATAATTATTTATAGAATAATATGAAAAATATTTTAATCAGCCTTCTCGGTACTACTTTAGACAAAGGCTTCAAAGAAAACCGGTGGGAAAGATGGCGTCCATCTGTTGCAATTTGCCAGCATGAAGATTTACTAATCGATGAATATCACTTACTATATCCTACAAAATTTTTACGCCTAGCAAACAGAATTTCCAAAGATATAAACATAATTTCTCCGGAAACAGAGGTTATACTTCATCAACTGGACTTCAAGGACGCCTGGGATTTTGAAGAAGTATATACAGGTATTCTTGATTTTCTAGAACACTTTGATTTTCATAAAGAGGAAGACCAATACTTATTTAATATCACAACAGGAACCCACGTAGCTCAGATTTGCATTTACTTGCTTACAGAGTCAAGAAGATTTCCTGGAAACCTGATTCAAACTTCACCCGTTAAACTAAATGTAGCAGGAAGTTATTCTATTATCGATCTTGATTTATCTAAGTATGATAAAATTGCTGCAAGATTTGCCATGGAATCCAAAGATGATATAACTTTTCTTAAATCAGGAATAGAGACAAAAAACAAAAAGTTTAACGAGTTAATTGAAAGAATTGAGCTTGTTGCTCTAAGAACAAAAGATCCGATATTATTAACAGGTCCCACAGGAGCTGGTAAGTCTCGCCTTGCCAGAAGAATATTCGAATTAAAAAAACTTAAAGCTTCGGTAAAAGGAAAATTTGTTGAAATTGAATGCGGAACAATAAGAGGCGATGCAGCTATGTCGGCACTCTTTGGTCATAAAAAAGGTGCGTTTACAGGAGCTGTTAACGATCGTCCCGGACTGCTCAAAACCGCAGATAAAGGAATAGTTTTCTTGGATGAAATTGGCGAGCTAGGTCTTGATGAACAAGTAATGCTGTTGCGCGCAATTGAAGAAAAAAAATTCTTTAGTGTGGGTGCCGATAAAGAATCTGAGAGTGATTTTCAATTAATCTGCGGAACCAATCGAGATCTTCAGCAGAGAGTGAAAGAAGGATTATTCAGAGAAGACCTATTAGCACGAATTAATTTGTGGACTTTCAAATTGCCAGGTCTAAGTGATCGCCCCGAAGACATTGAACCAAATATTGAATATGAGTTAAAAAGATATGCTGAAAAAACTGGAGACGTCATTCGTTTTAATAAAGAAGCACGAAATGCATTTCTAAAATTTGCGACATCAACCGATGCAAAGTGGGAAGCGAATTTTAGAGATTTAAATGGTGCCATAATAAGACTTTGTACCCTTTCATTAGGTGGGAGAATAACTATTGATATCTTGAATGAAGAAATTAAACGTTTAATATCACTTTGGGATACTGAAAAATTCAACAACGCAAATACTCTAAAAGAAAAATATGGCCATATAATTGATTTCCGTAAACTGGATTTATTTGATAAAATACAATTGGATGGAGTTTTAAAAGTTTGTAATAGAAGCAAATCCTTATCCGATGCTGGAAGAAAACTATTTGCAATTTCCAGACTTGAAAAAGCCAGTGCTAATGATAGCGACAGACTTAAAAAATATTTAGCGAAATATAATCTATCCTGGGAATTGGTTTCTACAACAAACTAGATCTGTCCTTTCCAATATTTATAGAACTGAATGCTATATTCTATAGGAATGATGTTACGAGTTAAAATTATTTCGATATATATTAGCTCTAAGTATATTTGAACATTAAAAACAATTTTTGTCTGTTCAATGCCATTACAATTCAAAACCGCCTTCCGAAACAAATTTAAATATGTATTAATCCTGATTACTTTGTTAATACTCTTATTCGGTTGTTCCGAACAAGAAGATTCAGGAGAAAACGTAATTGTTATCGGCATTCAAGCCGATGTGCAAACAATAAATCCTATGTATGCATTTAGTTTAACCGAAGGAAATCTTGTTGATCTATTATTTATGAAGCCCGCCAAAGAAATATGGAACAAAACACTGGGCAAAATCGAGTTTAAGCCAATGGTCGCCGAAAAGTGGGAGTGGAATGAAGATTCAACTTCAATGAAACTATACTTAAGAGATGATGTTTACTGGTCCGATGGAACACCAATAACAGCAGAAGATATAGCTTTTACTTTTGATGTTTATTCAGATCCGGAAGTTAACAGCAGGTTTTTTGGTTTGTTTGGTGATTTTTTCTTAAAAGACAATAATCGAATTGATGCTGAAAAAACCTTCAATATTATTTCACCAAAAGAACTTGCTATAAATTTTCCCGAAAATGCATTGCCGGATTTTCTTGACATTAATTTAGAAATTATTCCAAAACACATTTGGTCTCAATATTCAAGAGATACATTTGAGAGTGCAGAGGCTAATTTCAATCCTGTAACAAGTGGAGCATTTAAACTTGAGAAATGGGAAAAAGAAGGATTTATTTCATTAATTCGGGACAGTTCTTCATTTCTGTTTGATCCGGACAATCTTCAGAAATTAGTCTTTAAAATAATTCCTGACTACAAAACAAGAATGATTGAGCTCAAAACAGGTGGAATTGATCTGCTCGATAATATTAAAAGTGAAGATATTTCTGAGCTAGATGAAGCAAATCAGTTGAAAATAACTTCGCTCCGGGGAAGAGATTATGATTATATAGGTTGGAACCATAAAAATCCTGAACAAGATTTACCAAATAAATTCTTTGCTTCTCCCGAAATAAGAAAAGCTATGAGTTACTCTATAAATAGAAAAGAAATAGTTGATTCTTATTTAGGAAAATTTGGCGAATTATGTAAGGGTCCTGTCTCTCCAATGTTTAAACTTTATTATGACCCAACAGTAAAAACGTATAATTATAATCCTGCTATGGCAAAAGAAATACTTTTGGAAAACGGCTGGAGTGATACTGATAACGATGGATTGCTGGAAAAGAGTTCTTTAGAATTTAAGTTTGACATATATTTGAATTCCGGTAATCCCAGGAGGAACTATGTTGCACAAATAATAAAAAATAATCTTAAAGCTGTTGGTATTGAAGCAAACATTAAAGAGCTTGAAACCGGAACATTTATAGATGGATTATTTAACCATGAATTTGATGCATGGATCGCAGGATGGACAATTCCGGTTCCGATTGATTTAAATGCTTATTGGAATTCAGATCCCGAAATTGGATTTCTGAACTTTTCTGACTATAGAAATGATGAAAAAGATTACATTTTAGAACGGCTACAAACAAATCTGCCTGAAAAAGAAAAGGTTAAACTTTACAAAAATTTGCAAGACATATTTTACGAAGACGAGCCTGTTACATTTTTATATTGGTTCGATAATATTATTGCATACAATAAAAAAATATCAAAAATTGAATTTTCAATCTTGGGCTTGGTTAAAAATGCAAGCGAATGGAGTGTTTATTAATTACAATGCTAATGGAATTGTAAAATAGAAAGTCGAACCCTCATTTATTTTGCTCTCTATCCATATTTTACCGCCCTGCCTTTCAACTAAATCTTTGCATAAAATAAGTCCAAGTCCCGTTCCAGATTCGTTCTCAGTTCCTTTTGTTGAATAACTGACATCCAGACGGAATAAATTTAACAGATCCTCCTTACTTATTCCACATCCTGTATCTTTCACTTTCACAATAGCAAAATCATCTTTCACTTCAGATGCAATTGATATGCTGCCTTTAGGATAAGTAAACTTTATTGCATTTGAAATAAGATTTCTTAAAACTGTTGCGCTCATCTTTTTATCCGCAAAAACAGATATATTATTTTGAATATTATTTTCTAAACTGATGTTTTTATTTTTAATATTTTGACTATATAATGAAACCGTCTCACCAACTAAATTTAGAAGAATAATTCTTTCTGGCTGGTATTCCATTTTCCCACTTTGAATTCTAGACCATTCGAGCAAATTTTCCATGAGATTATAAGTTCCTTTTGCTGAAACGGCAGAATCAGATATAAGATTAATCCTCTCCTGTTCTTCGAGTGATCCGTAATCAGAATCAAGTATTTCAAGAAGCTGCATTAGTCCTCCAAGCGGACCACGTAGATCGTGTGAGATAATAGAAACGAATTTATCTTTAGTTTTATTGCTTTCAGTAAGCTCTGCGTTGATTTCCTTAATTTTCTCCTCATTTTTTATCTGCTCATTAATATTAATGCACGATCCTATATATCCTGTAAATATGCCTTGTTCACTAACACGGGGTGAACCATTAATAAGCATCCACTGATATTCATCGTTCATCCTTTTTAATCTGAATGCTGATGAAAAATGATCGCGAGAACTGAAAGCATTTTTATAAACAGTTAACAATTTTTCATAATCATCGGGATGCACGCTTTTTAACCAATTCATTCCTAACTGAGTACCTATTTTTTCACCTGTATAATCGAGCCAGACTTTATTTACAAAACTGAAAAGTCCATCGACATCGGCAATCCATATCATAACGGGGGCTGTATTAGCCATATTTTCAAATCTTAATTCAGATCGCTTCCCAATTTCTTCAGTAATATCCAAACCTGTTAAATCAATTACAGCTAAAGAACAATAGTGATCAGTTGTATTGGATAATTTTACTGGCTTTGCAATTAGTAGTGCCTCAAATGGAGCGATTTCAATTCCTCTAAAAATTAATTTGATTTTTTGTGGTTCAGAAAACTCAAATACTCTTTTCAGAAATTTTTCAAAATCGCCTTTATCTGTCTCATCAATAAACTCCAAAAAATTTTTATTTGAAACATTCTCATTCTTAGAATTAACCAAGGATATACCTGCACTGTTTACATAAAAAATTATCCCGGAAGAATCTAACAAAAAAATGCTGTTAGGATTCATTTCAAGTGATTTCAACAACATTTCGTTCAAATTTACTTTAGACACTTAATAACTCTTATTAGCTGTTTTCAATATTGAACCATTTTTAAATAAAACTGAAAAAAGACCTAATTAAAATTGAAATTATCAATTTCTAATCAAAATACACTTCGTTTTTATTAAATTATGTATCGTTTTTAAACACCAATCTAATTTAAACCCACATTTTTTATTTCTCATTAATAGAATGTTTTAATTTCAATTAAAAAATAAAACATTAGTTATTATTTAAAAGCGGCACATGAGTAGCAACAGAATTTTGACTTTTAGAGCAAAGACCTTTATTCGTTAGACTAGGGGGAAGCTAAAGCTTAAGACTATTTCACTTAAAATCTTTAGCACTAACTAGTGAATGGGTCTCAAATGAAAAAAATATTTCTACTATTGATTCTAGTGGGAATTACCTTCCTAAGTTGTTCCGACAGCTCGGATAATACTATTGTAACAACCTCTGACAATATTCATAAATTAACTAAATCAGCGCCTCGCTCATTTAATATTTACACATGGTTGTACACATCAAGATTAATAGATGGTTCAATTGGCTGCGATTTCATATATGATACAACCTTTGTTAATACCCAAGGTAATGAAATTAATGTTTATGCACGCCTTAAAATTGAACCCGGTTCATTCAATGGCATAACCGAAATTATAATGATACCAAATGTTGAAAACCTCTCTATTAAACTCTTTCCTGAAATGACATTTAATGAAGAAGTAAAATTAACTCTCATTTTCACAGGAATTGAACTACAAACATTTGGTTATAAAGAAACAGGCCCAGTTGATTTTGCATATTTTTCTGAAAGCGGGGAAATTGAGCTGATTGAATCAGAGATTTCACATATAAATATACCTCAGGATCAGATTAAGGTTATAAACGCACATTTAAATCATTTTTCGCGTTATGGATGGGTTAGATAATGCAAATAATCCAGTTTATATAAAGCTAAGGGATAACAGATGAAAAAATTTCTAATACTCAGTTTATTCTCATCCCTGCTTTTCTTCGGATGTAATCAGGAAGAAGAAATAACACCTGTAACAACTTCATCAACTCAATCATCACTTGAAAAGCAGTGGATAACTCTTTCTGATAATAGGGGTCTATCTATTGAAGAAACCTTTACAAAAACAAAGAAAAAGGCAAGTGGCGTCAGAGGATGGAATATTACGTTCGACCACACATTTTCAAGTGGTATAAGAATAATGGGGGATCTGGATTGCCCTAAAAATGCTTATGATGGAAGATTGACATTTTCCTTTACTCTTAAGGATAATGAAACTGTGATTGACTTCGATCCTTCTCCATTTACTTTTGATATACCAGTTGAATATACAATTATTTATGAAGGATTAGATTTATCAGGAATAAATCCTGAGGATGTAGACTTTTATTATGTCGCTCCAGGTGGCGGATTGGTAAAAGCAGAATACGATAGACTAGAAGTAAATATCGCTACTGGCAGGCTATTCGTTTTAGATGCAAAACTGCCTCACTTTTCAAGATATGGATTTGTAAACTAATTTAAGCACTTTACCTAATAACAAAGGAAAAACTAATGAAAAAGCTTCTCACGTTCTTGATATTTTCAGCCCTGGTTTTCTTCGGATGTAACCAGGAATCTGAAATAACATCACCAGTTGACACTGGACCAATCCTCAACAAAAAGTTGATATCTCTTCCACTGCCTTCCAGTGGTTTAACCCTTGATTCTCACACATATTATAAAGATATCAATGGTAACTACGGTGGCGAGTTTTATGCAGATTACAGCTATCAAAGTGCCACAGGTACAGTTAACCAGTATTCTACTCTGGATTTTGATCCGGGAGCATTTTCCGGTGTGAAAACTATTGCACAAACCTTTAACACTGGCGGTGCTGCAATGGTATTTGGTCCCTCAATGCAGTTTCAGGCTTTAGTGGAATACTCATATAAAATTACAGGTATAGACGTAAGCGGTATTAATCCGAATACTTTAGAATTCGTTTATATCGATGCAAATGGAAATATGTATCCTGTTAATTATGAATCGGTAGATATGGATGAAGCCACAGGAATGCTGGAGGTTGTAGATGCCGAAATACCTCACTTTTCACGATACGGCTTTGTTAACTAATTAAACTGGAGAAAAAGCGAATGCAACTTACATATAGTAAATTTGAGCATGAGCTTAACAGGTTCCTGAAAGGGTATCTTAAAGATGATTCGTATGATCGTCTTAAAGAAAGGCTTGATCCTCCTGAAAACGAAGTTGACAAAGTTTCTGAAAAAATAAATGACTTCTACAAAGAACAGTTAGAGATTGACGATCATCAATTTAAAGATCGTGTACGGATAGATAGAATTATAACTTTTTCAGAAAAAACTTTGCGAGCCGAAAAGTTTTGCAAATTCCTCAATGAACTCGCTCATATTTGTATTGCCGAAGGAAAGCTGGATATAGCAAGTGAAATCTTTCGGAAAGCAAACAAGCTGAGTACCAGTGAACTAACTCAAGCTGAGTCCTTATTAGGCTTAGCAGATGTTTTTAGCCGAAGAGCAAATTGGACCAGAAGCTTAGAGGCTGTTAACAATGCAAAGTCGTTATATAAATCAGCAAATGATTACCGGGGTTTAGCAAAATGTGAAAATCTTTTAGGTACTATTTATGGAGAGCTCGGCGATATCCTGAAAGCGAAAAAATATTTGCTCTCAAGTTTATCACTTATCAGCACAGATGATGATGTTGAACTTGCGGCAAATCTATATACTAACTTAGGTATAGTACATCACGTCCAGGAAAATACTACTGATTCGATAAACTATCTGAACAAAGCTCTTGAGTTGTATAATATTCTGGGAAAACATAAAAACACATCCGAAGTAAATTTAAATATCGGTTTAGTTCATTTTGATACCGGCAACTATGATGATGCAATAAAAGCTTTCGATAAAGCAATTGAAACTGCTAAACAGGGAGACTATCTATCAGTTCTCTGTCTTGTTTATCTCGCTAAAGCAGAAGTGCTGCTTAAATTAAATGATTACTATTATGCGTCTGACTTTGCCGACAAAGCTTTAGAGATTAGCCACAGCGCAGATGACAAACTGACCATTGCTGATATTTATAAAGTTAAGGGAATCGTGGCAAGAGAATTAAACGATTTTGAAGCTTCTGAAACATATCTTCTTAACAGCTTAAGAATAAACAACAGCTATAATAATGAGATGAATGCAGCACAAACATCGTTTGAGCTGGGTGTTTTATATGAAAAGATGAACGACACAGAATCCCGAAAAACTCATTTAACTAAAGCAAAGGAATACTTTAGTAACATAAGTGCACCAGCTAAGGCTGAGATGATTCAAAAATTATTAGAATTTAATTCTGCTTCATAATTACTTGCTAATAAAGAGGATAAAATGAACGATAAGCATAAAAAAATAATAAGAGATTTAAAGGAACTCCTCAATACGTACTTAACAGAATCTTTCGCCAAAGATTTTATGAAAGTGCTGGATGAGGATATTTCTCTAATTGCAGAGCCAAAATCAAAAATCTCTGAGTTAGACAAATCGCAAATTGAATATGAGCTCCCTCAGGGATTTAGTTACAGAATTAAAATAGATAAGGTGCTTACACTTTGCGCTAAACTTATATCGGAAGAAAAATATTGTAATTTAATGCTGGATCTTTCACAGCTAATGCTCTTTGCAGGAGAAGTTTCCTACTCATTAGAAATTGCCGAAAACTTATTAAGCAGGCTTCATTCCAGTAAAAAATATACTGGAATTAAAGCTGAGGCTAATCTTATGATTTCAAAAATTTATTGGTCGCAGGCATATTGGGATGATTGCAATTATTTTATAACAGAGGCAATGAAAATATTCAACTCGATTGAAAGCGAAGCTGGTATTGCAAAATGTGAAAATATGCTGGGAACTTTGCACGGTGAGAAAGGTGAATTTGATGAAGCTCAAC
>CBDUAV010000108.1:0-9043 GCA_965365225.1 uncultured Ignavibacteria bacterium
TTAAAAGCATACACGCTTTTTGAAAAGGATGATGAGTATGTTATAACTGAAGACGGTAAAATTGCAATTGTTGATGAATTCACCGGACGTATTCTTCCGGGCAGAAGATACAGCGATGGACTACATCAGGCAATTGAAGCAAAAGAAAATGTAAAAGTGCAGCGGGATTCGCAAACGCTCGCTACTATTACGCTACAAAATTATTTTAGAATGTACAATAAAATTGCTGGAATGACCGGAACAGCGGAAACTGAAGAAAATGAGTTCTTTGAAATCTACAAACTCGAAGTTGTAGTTATTCCAACAAACGAACCCTGCGTAAGGGATGATACAGATGATTCTATCTTTAAAACAAAGCGTGAAAAATACACTGCGGTAATTGAAAAAATTGAAGAGCTTCGGAAAGAAGGAAGACCTGTATTAGTTGGAACTACTTCAGTTGAAGTTTCCGAAACAATTGCCAGAATGTTAAAGCGAAAAGGAGTTCCGCACAATGTTTTAAATGCAAAGCAGCATCAGCGGGAAGCAGAAATAGTTGCACATGCGGGTGAAGTTGGTGCTGTAACAATTGCCACAAATATGGCAGGTAGAGGAACTGATATTAAACTCGGTTCAGGTGTTATAGAAAGAGGCGGCTTGTATATACTTGGAACAGAAAGACATGAATCACGGAGAATTGATAGACAGCTTCGCGGTCGATCCGGAAGACAGGGCGATCCGGGAACATCAAAGTTTTATCTTTCGCTGGAAGATGATTTAATGCGGTTGTTTGGCTCGGATAGAATTTCTTCTGTGATGGAAAAAATGGGAATTAAAGAAGGCGAAGTTATTCAGCATCCTATGATTTCCCGTTCGGTTGAGCGTGCACAGAAAAAAGTTGAAGAAAATAATTTTGCAATAAGAAAAAGACTTCTTGAATACGATAATACGATGAACTCACAGCGTGAAGTAATTTACACAAAAAGAAATCGTGCGCTTCAGGGAGACAGGTTAAAAGGTGAAGTGTTTGATTTGCTTGAAGAGTTTGTTGATGAGTTAGTTGAAGCTCATTTTGATAATGTTGACGCAGATCTTATTAAAGGCGAAATGCTGCATCGAATGTTAGTAGAAGTTAAGCTTGAACCCGAAGAATTCGAAAAGTTGGGGAAAGAGGGGCTAAAACAAAGAATTATTGATGCTGCAAGGGATTTTTATAAACGAAAAGAAGAAATGATCAGCTCAGAAATGATGGCAAGGCTTGAGCGCTATGCAATGCTTAGTGTAATTGATCAAAAGTGGAAAGAGCATCTGCGTGAAATGGATGATTTAAAAGAAGGAATCGGTTTGCGTGCTTACGGACAAAAGGATCCGCTTGTTGAGTATAAAGGTGAAGCATTCAAAATTTTTGTCACTCTTTTAGAAGATGTAAGAAACGATGTTGTCTCATTTGCATTTAAATTCTTCCCGCATGCACCCGATGAAGTTCAGCAGAGAAGAAGACAACCGACAACCAGAATGACTGAAAGCAAACAAAGCACAACAAATATTGGGCTTGGTGCTGCGCCCGGACAAATGCAGGCACCGCAAAGAGCAGGTAAATCGCAACCGGTTAAATTAGGTGAAAAAGTCGGAAGAAATGATCCTTGTCCTTGCGGAAGCGGAAAAAAATTCAAACATTGCCACGGCAAATAATAAATATATATGAAAAAAATCGAAGCAATAATTCGTCCTTTTAAATTAGAAGATGTTAAAGAAGCTCTTATCGAAGAAGGAGTAAGAGGATTAACAATTTCAGAAGTGCGCGGTTACGGCAGGCAAAAAGGACACACTGAAACTTATCGTGGCAGTGAATACAGAATTGAATTTGTTCCGAAAATTAAAATTGAAGTAGTTGTTGAAGATAATAAAGTAGAAAAAATTGTGGATGCGATTCTAAAAACTGCTAAAACCGGGCAGGTTGGTGACGGTAAAATTTTTATTTACAAAATTGAAGATGCCGTAAGAATACGCACAGATGAATCGGGTAAAGACGCATTGTAAAATATTTTACCTTTTTGTTTAATTTAATCTTTTATAGCTTGCTGTGCGATGTTACCAATTCCTAAAAAATCTAAACTGATTTTTCTTTTCTTTTCACTATTCATAATTACTGCTTGCGGTATCTGGCAGGATTTTACAACTTATTTTAATCTTTACTACAATACAACCGATCTTTATGATAAAGCAGAGGAACAAATTCTTGAACAGAAAGCAGACCTGTTTTCTACAGAACCGCCAACTCTACCCGGCAGTGCAAATGCCGATTTAGTTAAAGTAATTGAAAAATGTTCAAATATTCTGCAGTTCAGCGCTCAGACTTCATATGTGGACGATGCATTATTAATTATCGGTAAATGTTTTTACTACCAGCGTAACTATCAAAAATCTCAACGCAAATTTGAAGAGCTATTATCCACACAACCTGAAAGCGAATATGTGCTGGAAGCGGAATTGTGGATTGGTAAATGCCAGATGCGCTTAAAAGATTATGCAGACGGTCTGGCTTCACTTAGTGAAGTTAGAGCAAAAGCAATTGAAGAAGATGAAGAAGAAATAGTTGAAGAAACATACATCGAAGAAATTGTTTACCGTAAAACAATTGAAGATTTTCCTGGAGCAATTGAATCTGCAAATGAATTTCTGCAGGTTTCATCAAACGATGAAATTAAAGCAGAAGTTTGGTACGAAGTTGGAAATCTAAATCTAGAAATTGGTGAAACTGAAAGCGCAATTACTGCTTTTCAAAATGTGTTTGAATATTCTCCAACTTATGAACTTGAAGTTAGTGCCAAACTTAAATTGGGCAAATCACTTCGTGATGTCGGGCAGAGTGAATCGGCACTGGCAATTTTTGAAGACATGCGTTCGGAAGATAAATATGAAGAAAAGTATTCCGACATTGATCTTGAAACTGGAATAACAAAAGCATCGCTAAATAATTATTTGGAAGCTATTGATCAACTAACTAAAGTTGATACAACTTATAAAAACACACCGAATTCTGGAGCTGCTAGATACGAAATTGCAAAAATTTATGAAACGGGCTTATACCAGCTCGACAGTGCTGCAGTTTATTATAAAAAGGCATCAGCTTCAACTTTACCTGAAGGTTATCGCTTAATCACAAAAGATAAAGATAGAGTTTTTACACGTTATACCTCACTGCGCGGTGATTTAAATAAATATAACAAGCAAAAGTTCTACCTTAATAATCCGGAACAATTTGTGCAGGATTCACTTACCTACGTGCAGGATTCACTTGCAATTGCAGAGGAGATAGCAAATGTAAAAGAGCTGCAGGAAATTTGGTCGGGTTTGGATTCTTTATTTAGTGAAACAGATACACTTGGATTTTACCAGGATTCGTTAAAAGTTGCTGATAGCTTAGTTGTTCAGGATTCTACAGGCATTACTACAAGAGATTCTGTTTTTGCAAAGATAAGAGAGCCCGAAAGATTTGATTCTTTGATGGCTGCTCAATTCGATAGTATGTTTGTAAATAAAACTTTTGACCTAGAAAAGAAACGAATACTTGATGAAAAAAAACGGCAAAACGAACTGCTTGCAAACCAGCTTACTGCAGAATTGCCTGATACGTTAAAATTCAGAAATAATCCACCCAGGCGTCCGATAATTTCGGAGGACTCTTTAAACACCATACTTGCAAAAAACCAGCTTGAGCTTGGTAACCTGTTCCTATCTGAATTAAATATTCCCGATTCTGCATATTGGTATTATGAAAATTGCATAACGAACTATCCAAACTCGCATTATTATCCCACAACAATTTATGCTTTGGGCAGCTACTATCTTACGGTTGATGATAAAAGAAGAGCGGATAGTCTTTTCAATATTATTTATGAAAACTACCGTAACGAAAGTATTGTAAATGCTGCTGCAGATAAACTTAACAAACCATTTATAGATTTAAATTACGATCCTGCTCTTGATAAATATTCTGAAAATGAATCTTTAATGCTTGCTGGAGCTTTTATCGAAGCTGTTGATGGATTCTTTAGCATTTATAAAAATTATCCCGAATCGGATGTTGCACCAAAAGCACTTTATACCAGCGGCTGGATTTATGAAAATGAAATTAAAGATCCTGAGCGTGCTTCTGAATTTTATGATACACTGATTGTAAAATATCCCGCTTCTGAATATGTGAAAGTTGTAGCTCCAAAAATTAGTATGTATAAACAAGAAATGAGAAAACGCGAACTGGCACTGCAGGATTCGCTCGGAGCTTTGGTGGTTTCAGATTCTCTGGCAGCGGATTCACTTATTGTTGTTGATGATTTTATCGCACCTGAAGATACAATTCAAGTTGCATTTGAGGACGATGAACAAAAACTTGTTAAGAAAGAGACCGAAGTAATTGAAAAAACAGTTATTCCAAAAACAAAAGAACCTGTCTGGAATCCCAGACGCAGAAGGTAAAATAAGATAAAAGATCGAAGAGAAAAGTAAAAAGAACTGATATTTATCTTTAAAATTTTACTTAATTAACTTTTAATACTCTCCATCATACAGCAATTTAAATTATGAAGCGCCGCGAACTTTTAGATTTAATTGAAGAAGGTGAAAACATTCAGTGCGAATTTAAAAGACAGTTTACCACCCCTGAAAAAATTGCACGCGAAATGATAGCTTTTGCAAACACAAAAGGTGGCTTTATTATTTTTGGAGTGGATGATGATAGAGAGGTAGTCGGCGTTGATAGTGAAAAATCAGAATCTGAATTAATAATTGATGCAGTAGAAAATTACTGTGAACCACCATTAAAATATTCAATTGATTTTATAGAGGTATTCGGAAAAGAAACAGTCGTTGTTGAAATTCCGGAATCAGATAATAAGCCGCACCGCTTACAGGATTATGAAAATGATTTTGATATTAACAAAGCAGTAGTGATGGTACGTGTAAATGATAAAAGTATTCAAGCGAGTAAAGAGATGGTTAGAATTTTAAAAGCCAACTCTGCTAATCTTGCTTTAAAAAAATATACAATCGGGCAGGTTGAGAGAATGGTTTTTGAATACCTGTCCCGCTACGAAAGAATTTCCGTAAAAGAATTAAGTAATCTTGTAAATATTTCCCAAAGAAGAGCTTCCCGTACGCTTGTAAAAATGGTGCGTGCAAATCTTTTATTAATTCACACAAAAGATAACGGTGAAGAGTTTTTTACTGCTGCTGCCTGAATTAATAATCAAATATCTCCCTCAACTTAAAAATTGTAACACCGTACGCCACGGCAACATTTAAAGATTGTTTTATTCCAAACTGTGGAATTTCAATTGAGAAATCGCAAAGATCTAATAGTTCTTGCGAAACACCTGTAATTTCATTACCGATTAAAAGACAAAGAGGAAAAATTTCGTTTTTCAATTCGTAATAAGGAAAACTTTTTTCTGTCAACTCAAGGGCGCAAACTTTTATTCCTTTTTCTTTCATTGATATAATAACTTCTTTAGGGTTATTAATGTAATCCCACTCTACACTTTCTGTTGCACCGAGAGATGTTTTTAATACTTCTTTTTTCCCCGAAGGTAATTCAGGATGGGGTGGATAAGGTGTGTAACCGCACAAATAAATCTTTTCAATCATAGCACCATCTGAAGTTCTGAAAATAGATCCAACATTGTAGGAACTTCTAATGCTGTTCAGAACAACATAAACCGGAAGCTTTTTTACTTTATGGAGCGAATCTAAAGTGCTTCTGTTTTTAGCTATTTCATCGTGTGTGAGTTTTTTCATCGCAAAGCCCTTTTCCCTGTGTAAGGGATTTGTGGATAGGCTAATTGTCCGCACGCAGCCGAAATATCATCGCCTTGTGTATTGCGCAGCATTACAGTTATATTTTTTTCTCTTAATTTATTTGCAAAAATTTCTATTCTAGCTTTTGATGAAGGATTAAGTGTAGCTGCAAAACCACCTGGATTCATATGCTCCAGCGAATTAAAAGGAATAATATTTACTTTGCTCGGTAACGTACTGCAAATTTTTACTAACGCTCTAATATCTTCATCCCTGTCGTTTATTCCTTTTAACATAACATATTCAAATGTAATTTTTGTATCTGTTTTGTTAGAATAGTTTTTTATTGCTTTAATGTTTTCATTTAAAGAATATTTTCTATTTATGGGCATAATTTTACTACGGATATCTTCAAAGCAGGAATGTAATGATAAAGCAAGCTTTACTTTCAAACCCGTTTCTGCCAATTCACTTATTTTAGGAGGAATTCCTGCAGTAGAAACAGTTATCTTCTTTAAACTGATCCCCGGTGTTAATTCTTCTGCAAATATTTTAAGAGAGTTTACTGTAGCATCAAAATTTAAAAGTGGTTCACCCATTCCCATGTAAACAATGTTCGTTATTTCAGATTCGGTAAAGTTCCTTTTTGCCAATTTGTATTGATCAAAAATTTCCCCTGCACTCAGATTTTTTTTGTAACCCATCAATCCTGTTGCACAAAATTTACAATCAAGCGGGCAGCCAACTTGAGTAGAAATGCAAAGCGTTGTCCGTTTCTGCTCCGGAATTATTACCGACTCAATTTTATAACCATCCTCAGTATTAAAAATAAATTTTTTTGTTTTTGTTGAAGGTGAAACTTCCGAAATTGAATATTCAAGTGTATTTACTTTAAATGATGTAGAAAGTTTTTTCCTTAATGATTTGGGAATATTTCTCATATCCCCAAAATCATCCAAAAGATCTCCATACATCCATTTAAAAACCTGCTCAGCCCTGAATTTTGGTTCATTAATTGATTTAAAATAATCTTGTAATTCTGAAAGTGTTTGTCCTTTTAGAGTTTTAATTTTTTTTGACATTTCTTTTTCTTCAATCATATATCAAAAATAATAATAAGCCTTTAAATAATGTGTATATAAGGCTTTCTGTGATCATACTTTATTAATACAACTATACTTTGCCTAAGATTTTTTATTACATTATTTTTATAGTCGAAATAGTTACATACCTGCAATCTTTACAGCAAGTTCAAAGTAACATAATCTATAAACATTTAAAAATACAGGGAGATTCATGAATTTCGATTTTACAGAAGAACAATTAATGATTCAGGAATCTGCACGCGATTTTGCGCAGAACGAAATCGCTCCAACAGCAGTGGAGCGTGATATAAATGCAGAATTTCCGAAGGAAATTGTTAAAAAAATGGGGGAACTTGGATTTATGGGCATGATGGTTTCACCCGATTTTGGGGGTGCCGGAATGGACACAATAAGTTATGTACTTGCAATGATTGAAATATCAAAAGTTGATGCAAGCGTTGGTGTGATTATGTCTGTAAATAATTCGCTCGTTTGTTGGGGGCTTGAAGAGTATGGCTCCGATTATATAAAACAAAAATATTTAGTTACTCTTGCAAAAGGAGAAAAGCTAGGTTCATTTGCACTTTCTGAACCGGAAGCTGGAAGTGATGCAACCCAGCAGCACACAATGGCTGATAGAGACGGCGAATTTTTTGTTCTGAACGGAATGAAAAACTGGATTACTAACGGAACAACCGCCGATTATCATTTAGTTATGGCACAGACTGATAAAGTGAAAGGGCACAAAGGAATTACAACATTTTTAGTTGAAAAAGGTACTCCTGGTTTTGGTCATGGAAAAAAAGAGGACAAGCTTGGAATAAGAAGTTCGGATACCTGCTCGCTTACTTTTGAAAATTGTAAAGTCCCGAAAGAAAATATTGTCTGGGAAGAGGGCAGAGGATTTAATTTTGCAATGAATACTTTGAACGGCGGAAGAATTGGAATTGCATCGCAGGCAATTGGTATTGCAGAGGCTTCACTCGAAGCCACTTTAAAATATTCGCAAGAAAGAAAAGCATTTGGTAAAGAAATTTCAAAACTGCAGGCGATTCAATTTAAAATTGCAGATATGGCAGTTAAAGTAGATGCTGCAAAAATGTTAACTTTAAAAGCTGCTGCATTAAAAGATACTGGTAAAAAATATTTTGCCGAAGCTGCAATGGCTAAACTTTATTCATCAAAAATTGCTGTTGAATGTGCTCTCGAAGCGATACAGGTTCATGGGGGTTATGGCTACGTAAGAGAATATTTAGTTGAAAGATTTTTACGCGATTCAAAAATCACTGAAATTTATGAAGGTACATCTGAAATTCAAAAGATTGTAATTGCAAGGTCACTGCTTGATAAAAAATGATTTTAAAATTTATTTTCTAATTATATTCATTTCTACATCTGCTTTCTGCCAGTTAGATAATCAAAAATGGAAGAAAGCAGATCTCACTTACCAAAAGCCAAATAACTTTAGACACAGAAATTATTCTTTTGAGTTTAACGATGCAGGTGATTTTGTAAAGAAATCAGTTGCTTACACTTACTGGTTTTTTATTTCTGATGTTGATGGAGATAATTGTCCTTTCCGACCCTCGTGTTCAGCTTTTTTAATCCAGTCTGTCGAAGAAACAAACATAGCCCAGGGAATGCTGATGTTTTTTGATCGTTTTACGCGCGATATGAATATTTACAAACGTCACGATCATTATCCGCGTGTTAAAACCGGTTACTACTATGATCCACCTACAAATTATACATTAAAAGAGGGGAGAATTAATTATTTTCCTTCTACACTAATTGTTGAAGAATAATGATAAAGATTCTTGCAGTCTTTTTTTTAATTCCCTTTTTCAATTATTCTCAATCAGATTCAATTAATTTTCACTCGCCTAAAAACAAAAAAAAATTTGCTGATTATCTTTTTTGTGAAGGCGATTATTTGAGAGCTGTTGAAGAATATGAATCAATTATTGATGTAATAAAAAATGATACAATTGACTTTAAAATCATGTTTGGTTATTCATCACTTGGTCTTTTTGAAGAATCAAATGAGATTTTTGAGAAATTTAGCTACGAATCAGTGTTCTATTCAGATGGCTATTTACTTTCATTGAAAAACAATTTAATTATGGAACAACGACAATTCGAAAATCAACGCATACCTTCATTTGATTCAACTCAATGGAAAA
>CBDUAV010000109.1:0-8804 GCA_965365225.1 uncultured Ignavibacteria bacterium
CGCATTGTTATGCGAAGACTAATGTTAAGCGTAACTGAAGAATCCGGTGGAATTGGCTGGAATACACCTGAAGCAATGGGTGAAATAATGGCGCGGAGTGAACAGCTTGCAAAAGAATATCATAAAATTCTTATCTCTTACACCGAGGGCGGGGGAAATGAATTAGATTTTGAGGAATTGCAAAAAAGTGTTATTGCAGGATTGAAAAAACTATCCGAAGTACAACCCGAACTTGTTAAGAATGTTAATCATCTTTTAAACTAAAAAAACAAATAATGTTTACAACAACAATAACAACCTGGATAATTATAATCTTCGGATTTATAACTTGTGCGCCACTTTTAGTTGCGCAATCTGTAATTTTACTTCAGCCTAACGGGCAAAAAGCTAAAGACATTCTTATTGGAAAAGGCGAAGACTGGCGGGATAAAACACATTTCAAATCTGCCTATGCGTTTGCTCTTGCTGATTGGTTTATTTTCCTGCCAGCTTTCGTTGCTGGAATAATTGGTGTGTTGTTAGGAGAAATCTGGGGTTATGTGTTGTTTGCAGTTGCCGGAGCAATTTCACTCTATATTAATATATTTCTCTGGTTTTTTGAAAGAGAGTATGTCTATCCAGCCGTCGGTCCATTGGCGTACTACACTTACGTTTGGGGAAATTTTATTTACTGGGGAGCTGCTACACTTGTGTATTCTTTGCTTCGTTTGAATCATATAACATTCTAAAAAATGTACGCTGATAAACTTTTATAAGGAAAAGAAATATGGATACTATCTGGGGAATATTACTTATCGCTTTTGGATTAATTGCATGGGGAGGGCAAGTGTTATCAGCAGTTACACCAAGGCTTGCAGAACAGCTTGGTTTGACAGAGCCGGAAGCAGAGGTTAATACTGCGTTTTATGCAGATGTGCTCGGCGAAGCAAGATGGGATTCATTAACTCTTTGGACTTTACCTTTTGCCGGTATACTAATCATATTAAACAGCCCAATATGGGTTTACTTTGGATTGGTTGGGGGCAGTATGTATCTATACTTTGCGGGAAGAGCAATATTTACTCGACTTGTATTGAAACGAAAAGGAGTGCGCATAGGAAAACCTGAACTAGTAAAAATATATTTTATCTTCGTAACGTTGTGGGGATTAATTGGATTAGCTACAATTATTAAAGCTGTTAGAGTATTGCTTTAATCTTTCGGAGGGCGCTTTGAAAAAATATCTATCTTCATTTGTTGTTGTTTCTTCTGTTAGTTTATTTCTTAGCTTCAATTTCTTTTGTAAGGATATAAAGCAGGAAAATAAAATGCAGACTTCTGATTCGGAAATAATAGAACTACCTGAACCAAAATTTTCAAGTAAAACCTCAATCGAAGAAGTGCTGCACAAAAGAAGGTCTATCAGAGATTATTTGGATGATCCGTTATCAATTTCAGATATATCACAAATTCTATGGGCTGCGCAGGGAATAACGGAAGAAACATATGGACTTAGAACCGCTCCATCAGCTGGTGCTTTATATCCACTTGAGATTTACATTGCAGTAAGCAATGTAAATGACCTGAATCCCGGTGTGTATAAATATAAACCACAAAATCATACTTTAGAGAAAATTGACGAGGGGGATAAACGCTTGAATATTTCAAATGCAGCTCTTCAGCAGGATGCAATTGCAAACTCATCGGCAATAGTGATTATTTCCGCTGTGTATGAGCGAACTGCTGTAAAATATGGCAGCAGAGCAGAAAGGTACATCCACATTGAAGTCGGAAGCGTTGGACAAAATATTTATCTTCAATCTGTTTCACTTGGTTTGGGAACCGTAATGATTGGAGCTTTTAAGGATGAAGCTTTGAAGAAGGTGCTTGCATTACCAAAAAATGAAAATCTTTATGCAATTATGCCTTTGGGTAAAATTTAGATTGGTCTTAAATATATATACCTCAAATAATGGATTTTTTATAGAGCTCAAGTCGTATGAGTTTATTTTTCAATCTAAATAGGATTGTAAAAATAGCTGCCCGTCATTCATTCAAAGAATCCAATCAATTATAAGTTACTTCACCCTAACAACTATTTTATTACTTTTACAAAACTTTTACAATTCTATAACTTGCCAATAGTATTTAAATAATGTTATCTTGCATCAAACGTATACTTATAAAGGAAAATAAAAAGTATCTCTACCCTCTTTAAAATTGTCATTTTCTTAACTCATCTAAGTAGGTGCCTGCCATTTAAAAAGATGAATTCCTGTTGCAACTTTTTTTAGCCAGAGATACTAAATACTAATTGTTTTGAGTCTGCGCGAAAAACTAAAGTTAAATAATTCAAATTGGAGACATCTTGAAGAAAAAGTTGCGGATAGGAATAATAGATCTTGTTAGTAAGGGACCTACAAAAGCATTATGGGCACGTTTTATGTACCCAAATCTTGCGAGCATTATGCCTCAGGTTTTGGGCGTTTGGTGTGAAGAAGAAGGGCATGATGTAACTTTTGTCTGCTACACCGGTTTTGAAAATTTACTTGAAGAATTGCCTGATGATACTGATCTTGTTTTCATTGGATCTTTTACTCAAGCTGCTCAACTAGCTTATTCATTGAGCAACCTATTAAAAAGTAAAGGTATTATTACAGCAATTGGCGGACCGCATGCCCGCTGTTATCCACAGGACTCACAGAAGTATTTTGATTATGTACTTGGTTTTACTGATAAGGAAATAATTAAACAGGTTTTGTACGATTGTTCTGCACATCGTCCTTTCGGATTACATCTTTCTGAGGAAATACAGCCAAAGAATTTACCGGGTGTTAAAGAACGCTGGAAATTCATTGAACCAACTTTAAATAAAGCCCCCTGGATTAAAATTGTCCCGATGATTGTAAGTCTTGGCTGTCCGTATACATGCAGTTTTTGTATCGATGCAGAAGTTCCGTATCAACAGTTGGACTTCGATGTAATGAAAGAGGATCTTAAATTTCTTCTGCAAAAATTTAAACGTCCGCGAGTTGGCTGGCACGATCCAAATTTTGGAATTCGTTTTGATAATTGTATGGATGCTATTGAAGAAGTTGTTCCACCCAACACTATAGATTTTATTGCAGAAAGCAGTCTTTCAATTCTCACCGAAGCTCATATGAAACGGCTTAAAAGAAACGGATTCAAAGCTCTACTGCCGGGAATAGAATCGTGGTACGATATGGGCAATAAATCCAGATCCGGCAACAACATTGGTATGGATAAAGTAAAACAAATTTCTGAACAATTGAATATGGTAATGAGCTACGCACCTTATCTCCAATCAAATTTTGTGTTGGGACTTGATTCCGATGAAGGCGCGGAGCCATTCGAGCTGACAAAAAAGTTTATTGATCTTTCTCCGGGAGCTTTTCCGGGCTACTCACTTCTCTCCGCCTTTGGAGAAGCTGCACCCCTTAATTTGGAATTCCAGCGTGAGAACAGGGTTCTCGGTTTTCCACTGCACTTTTTAGATAATTGCTCAGCAATGAATGTAAAACCAAAAAATTATTCCTATATGGAATTTTATAAATATTTTATTGATCTGCTTCAACATTCGTTTTCAAAGAAAGCTATTGCCCGAAGGTTCAGGGCCAACAAGTTTTCTATTCCCGGCTGGATGAACGTAGTCCGCGCAATTTCTTCGGAAGGGCAAGGTAGGGTTAAGTACTTTACTGAAATTTACCAACGCCTTGAAACCGATCGCCTGTTCCGCATGTATTTTGAGCAAGAGACCGATGTTATACCAGAATTTTATGTGAACAAAATAAAAGAGGACCTGGGTCCACTTTGGGAATGGCTTCCGGAAGATGCAATTTATCATGATCACAATGCTTATTTAAATTCTACCAAGGAGCAAGTGCTGATAGCCTAAGAAGGCAATCACAAAATTTCAATCCTGTAATAGTCACAGTTAATTCAACTGTTGGTTGTTCCATCTACCTTACATCATAAAGTCTGTATAATTAATCCTGAACATTGATAAGTTTAAATGTATTAACACAATATTATTGTACTTAATACGTTTAAATAATAAGCATATTCCTGTCGGTGTATGTTCATTTTTTTAGTATACATATTTTTAAAAATTAATTGAGGGGGCTATCAACATGAGATTAAAAGAAAAGCCAGCCGCGGCTAATAATACTTCTCCTCTAATAGTTATTCATTTCCAGAATATATTCATTTTTGTTTTTCTAATCCTTTTTCAAAATTCTTTCGCGCAGCAAGTCGATATACTTTCAGTTGATAATCAGAAGAAAATAATAAATACGATTTGCGAAAAACTTGATGAAATACATGCATTTCCGGAATACAACAGTGAAATCTGCAACGGTTTAATTAAGAATTTTGAGGGTGGTAAATATTCCAAATACAAATCACCACAAGCTTTTACAGACCAATTGGATATGGACCTGGAAATATTGCGGGGTGATAAACACCTCGGAATATTCTACGACCCACAAATGGCTGCTGAAATGGAAAAAGAAAATGAAGAGGGAGAAGAAACCGGCTATCTTACACCTGAAATGATTGAAGACGAAAGAAAAAAGAATTTTGGTTTTAACGAGCTTAAAATTTTACAGGGTAACATTGGTTATTTAGATTTGAGAATTTTCTTCCCGCCAAAGTATGCAGGCGAAACTGCAGTCGCTGCTATGAACTTTCTTTCCAATTGCCATGCTTTAATTATGGATCTTAGATATAATGGTGGTGGATGGGATGAAATGGTTACATTTTTAATGAGTTATTTTTTTAATAGTGATGAATCTATTACACTATCTACAACTTATTCACGTTATGAAGATGAGTATTATCAATCACATACACAATCTTTTGTGCCTGGCAAGTTATTAACTGATATTCCCGTTTACATTCTCACATCAAAATCTACTTTCTCGGGTGCAGAAGCTTTTGCACATTATATGAAGTACTTTAACAAAGCAAAAATTATTGGTGAGACGACTCGTGGTGGACAAAATCCCGTTGAAATCCAATCTGTTGGTTACGGATTAATAATGCTTATTCCTTCTTGGAAGCAAATCTATTCTGCCAGTGAGACGGGTTGGGAAGGTGTCGGTGTGAAACCTCATATTGAAATAGATTCAGAAAATGCATTAAATGCTGCTCACATAGAAGCACTTTATGAGTTGGCTAATATAGAAGAAGACGAAAAGGAAAAGAAAAAATATAGATGGATTATTGACGGACTAAATGCCAAGAGGAATTCTGTAGAAGTGGATGAATCAATTTTGATATCATATGCAGGTAAATATGGAGACAGAACAATTTATTATGAAAATGGAGATATGTACTATCAATATGGTGATAGATCAAAAATGAAAATGACTGCAATCTCAGAAAATTATTTTATGGTAGAGATATACGATTACTTCCGTGTAAGATTCATCAAAGAAAAGAATTCTGTTATTGGCTTTGAACAAGTTTATGATGATGGTAGAGTTAAAACTTATCACAGAGAGTAAGCTGTAAAATTATAACCCAATCAATGCAGTTAAAGTAAACTGCCATGCATTCATCGAGCGTGAATTTTCAATTATGTAAATATCATCATCAATACCATATGCGGGATCCTTGTCATCATTTAATGATGTATAAGCATCAAGTCTTTTAGGGTTAGTTGATACTACACTTGTGTATTGTTTACCTAAGAGATTATAAGCGTTGTAATGAATTCCAAAATCCAGTGTAACTACAGGAATAATGTCTAGTAAAACTCCGCCTCCAACACCAGCACCAAACCTGGTAGCAGAGCCTAAGTCATATTCACCGCTAGGGACCTGAGATACTCCCTGAAATTTAACTGTTCCACTGAAAGTGTTCACTGAAATAAATCCATCCAGATAAAAACCAATTGGAGATAACGGAATTGATAAGTTAAACTCTGGTCCAGCTTTAATCGAGAAAATTCCATGTGAATTTTCGACTTCACCCTGACCTTCTTCACTCTCTCCATCTCCGCTAACTGTTGAGTATTCAATAATGCCAAATAAATTCAATCCCAATAAACCAACTCTTGCTTTTGCGTGGTAGTTAAAGCCGCTGCTCATTCCGTATTTTGTTCCGTTATAAAAATCTATAGTAGATCCGCCATAGTCCCCAGTAGGTGATACGTATCCGAGACCACCACCCACCTGTAATGTAATTTGGGAATAGGCAGAAGCTGATAATATTAAAGTAATTAACAAAGAATTCAGGATGACCTTTTTCATTTTCTCTCTCTTAAATATTTAGATAAAAATAAATTTTAATTTCTCTGATAAAAATAACTATCATTGGCTGATTCTAACAAAAATCTGAGTAAAATACATTGCACTATCCGAATCAAATGCAACTCCTACACCGGTAAGATTGGAATTGCTCTCAATATTACTTTTATGACCGGGACTATTTAACCAGCTGGTAACTGCTGCCTGACTGCTCCAATTGAGTGCAACATTCTCACCAGCCCAGTTCAAGGAAATTGTTTCTCTGATTTTATTAATTCTTTCATTAAATCCATCATGATTAATTGCACGTATAGCTGCCAAATTATTGCTGTGAATCCGGCACTCAATAGCAATTGTTTCATTCCACTCGAGCTCCTCTAATCCTATGCTGGTGCGATGTATATTTATAAGCCTATGTACTTCTTTTTCAAGATTTTCCTGATAGGTGGTTTTATTATTTGAAACCGGATTTTCCTTACACGCAGTTAGGAGTAGTAATGTAATAAAAAGGAGTTGTGAAAGTTTCAAATATTGTAGCTTCATATAATTTTTAATCGCAAGTTTTATGCGAATCCAAAACAAAGAAATCGGGTTGTTTTTTTGATTGGGCAAGTAAATTTTAGACAATGGTTATCATTTAAAGCAAGAATTACATCAATTCTTCCACTAAGATTTTAGCCCTTCAATTTTCACTCACTAAATAACTTAAATTCTTAAATTTGTTTAATAATATTTCTGATTATTATAGATAGAATCAGAAAAAGTTAAATACCTTATATATCTAACTCAATACTAAATTAACTTATGAAGCTTGATTATTCTACAACAGCAAGAAGATTCTATTTACGACATCCACTTATCGCTGATATTTTAACACAAATAAATTTCTGGATAATAGCTTACATTATTTTTTTTACAATTCTTTTTTTTGTTTCAAAAGCAATTACAAGTCTTTATCCACAAAAAGTTGAAGTCTACCTCTGGGAAAATATATTAGTGGCAGTAATTGCAGCAATCATATTTGGCGCAATTCTGGGCACGGTAGATTTTTTTGTCGAAAGGAAATTAAGGGGAAAATCATTAGGAGTAGAAATACTCATAAAGGGTATGTTATACCTTGCCACCTGGTATTTTATCGGTTTTGTTGGTTACACCATTGGGACATCAATTGACGCAAAATTTGTAGATAGCCCCTTTCTAACCTATACGGAATTCTTTTCCGGAAATATGTTTATTGCCGCCTCTATTTACACTGCCACCATAATTGTTATTATCACTTTTATTAAGCAAATGAACAATAAATTTGGACCGGGAATATTAGTGCCTATGTTCCTAGGTAAGTTCCGTAAGCCAAGAATCGAAGAGCGAATATTTCTATTTATGGATTTGAAAGACTCAACGACTTATGCTGAAAATTTAGGACATTTGAAGTTCAGTGAAATGATCCAGGACTGTTTTCTTGATGTGAATAAAGTTATACGCCCATTTAATGCGGAGATTTACCAGTACGTTGGTGATGAGGTAGTCTTAAGCTGGAGCAGTACCGAAGGATTGCGAAAAATAAATTGTATAAAATTCTTCTTTGCATTTCAAGATTTCCTTCAAAATAAAAAAGAACACTATGAAAAAAAGTATGGGTTTGTTCCACAATTTAAGGCTGGTGCAAACATAGGGAATATTACCGTTGCAGAAGTAGGTGATTTTAAAAGAGAAATTGCCTACCACGGTGATACAATAAACACCGCTGCAAGAATTCAAAGTGTCTGTAACACTTATAGTAAATCATTTATTATTTCAGAAATGCTGAAAGATCAAATTAAATGGGATGAGTCGCTAACAACAGAATTTTTAGATTTAATAAAGCTAAAAGGGAAAGAAAAGGAAATTAACCTTTACAGTGTGAGTGCGAATAATTTATCTTCTTGATTGCTGAACAATATCCCTGCACTCCAATATTTTTCTCTCCGAACTATATAAAGTCACATTAATCATTGCTAAACCAATTTCCTTTAGTGTTGTGGCATATTTGGAGAAAAGTAATTTTATAAGAGGATAAAACGGTGCAAAAATTTTATAAGCTTTATATGTGTTCTTTAATCCTTTTGTTGGTTGAATATATCCCGGTCTAAACATAAAAGCAGCTTTAAATGGAAGCTTGAGCAAATCATTTTCTGTTTTTCCTTTTACACGAGCCCACATACTTCTTCCTTTTTCAGTGCTGTCTGTTCCAACTCCTGATACATAACAAAATGTTATATCGGGATTGAGCTTCACTAAAGTATTAGCAAAATTCATAGTTAAATCATAAGTGATGCGTGTATATTCATCCTTTTTTTTGCCGATTGATGAAACCCCCGCACAGAAATAGCAAGCATTGTATCCTTTAAGCTGCTCTCCAATTGATGTCAGGTCAGAAAAATCCTTGTGAATAATTTCCTTCAGCTTTTCGTGTTTTACTCCACACGGTTCTCGGTTTATTACTAACACAGATTCAACATCAGGGTGCAGAAGGCATTCGTGCAGAACACCTTCACCAACCATTCCTGTTGCACC
>CBDUAV010000110.1:0-8801 GCA_965365225.1 uncultured Ignavibacteria bacterium
AGCCACCGCCCGGATGTGTTACAAGAGGTCCATTATCGTGCAGGACAACCAATGGTCCTTCATACTGGAGTGGCACGTTTTGACCTAAAGGAACTTCTTGTTTAATATACTGACCTTCATAATTATCTTTAAAAGGTGACTCCTGTGCTAAGACAGAAGAAGACCATACAAAAGCCAAAAGGACAGTAACAATAATCATGTAAGACCTTTTAAGCATAAGTCCTCCATTAAATTTATGAGTAAATAAGTTAGTTAGGAAAGTAACATAAAAGAAAAGTGATATTTTGAAAAATTTTAACATACCCTCTCAGAATATTTGTTATGACACTTAAATAGCTTAAATGCCTGCCCTCGTTAAATATTCATACGAAGATTAATCAATTTTTGCTTTTAATTCAAGTTTTTCAATATTAATTCTTTACTAAGTGATACAATAATTTTTGAAACCCCAAATAAAGCTTTTGAATTTTACGATATACTTAATTAAGCGATTTTTTCATTTTTTGCCATCGATGTTACTTCCATCCTTTTCTTGTAATCCTTTAACTTAGAAAGGATTACTTCATCAGATAATGCAATTACTTGAATAGCTAGAAGTGCAGCATTTTTAGCTCCATTTATAGCAACAGTTGCTACAGGCACACCTGGTGGCATCTGTACGATAGATAGCAAAGAATCCATTCCCTCCAAAGCTTTTCCTTTTATAGGCACACCAATTACTGGTAAAGTAGTTTGTGCAGCGGTAACTCCTGGCAAATGAGCAGCACCCCCTGCTGCAGCAATGATCACTTTTAATCCTCTTTCAACTGCAGTTTTTGAATATTCTGAATGCTGGTGCGGTGTTCGGTGAGCGGAAAGAATTTTAATTTCATAGCCAATTTCAAATTCTTTAAAAACTTTTATTGCTTCCTCCATTACAGGCAAATCAGAATCGCTGCCCATAATTATTCCTACTAGTGCTTTGTTTTTACTCATTACTTTCCTTTTTAAATAATTAGGTTAAAGTTTTTTCCAGTTTACAAATTCAATTTTGTTTCCGTCCGATCTTAATAAAACAGCTTTGTCCAAATCAGTTCGTAAAATTTTAGATTTAAAACTATTTAATCGTAATAAAACTTCATTAGTCGGATGACCGAAACTATTGTTTATTCCGGCACTAATTAAACTAAAATCCGGAGTAACAAAATTAAGAAATTCTTTTGAAGTACTTGTTTTGCTTCCATGATGCGAAACCTTGAGCACATCAGAATCTAAAAAATGCTTGTATTTATTTGCATATTCCTTTTCAGCGCTTTTCTCTAAATCGCCTGTAAATAAAAAGCTGATTTTACCATAAGTTAATTTTATTACCCCACTCCTGTTATTGGATTCTAATTCTGTTGAATTTATAAACTTATCATAATTTAAAAAATATAAATTAACATTGCCAATTTTCAATGTTTCTTTGCTGTAATAAGTAATAGGAATTTCAAAATCATTTAAGAACTTTTCAAATCTCATATCTTTAGAAAGGGATGTATCTATCTTTGGTTTATAAACTGTTTTTATTTTCCCATCCAGTATAAGTGACACAAAGCCTGCGTAATGATCCGCATCAATGTGTGAAACAAATGCATAATCAATTTTATCAATATCCAAATACTTTAACAGCGGGATAATAACTCTTTCCCCATTATCAAAATAAAAATTAGTATTACCTGCATCAATTAAAGCTGTTTTACTGTTTGGAAATTTTATTAAGAAAGAGTCTCCCTGCCCGATGTCAATCATAAATACGCTTAATACATTTTCTGGAAGAAGTTCTTCGTCATCTAAAGATGAAAAAATAAAAATATTAAAAATTATCAGCACAGTTAAAATTAATTTGGGTATAAATTTTTTGAAGTAAAAAATAGATGATAAAAACACTGTGATGAAGAAATAAAATATGATTAAATCGGCAATTGAGTACTGATTTACGACAATGTGAGAAAATTCAAGCCTGCCACTGAAATGAATAACCTCCAAAATAAATTTCGATATTAAATCATTTGCTGAGGCATAGTAAGTCGCTATAAACGGAAACACAATTGAGATGGCAAGTGTAAATATTGCAATCCCAATTATAAACCCAATAGCAGGTATAACAAGTAAGTTTGTTAAAAGGGCGATTGTTGAAAATTTATTAAAATATAGAAGTGTGAATGGAAAAGTTCCAACCTGTGCACTAAATGATACAGCAATGAATAATAAGATATAGCTCAAAGCCTTATTCTGTAACCTTAGTTTTGAAATATTCCTTTCAATAAGTGGATAAATAATTGCAATAGAAAGCACCGCAGCAAATGAAAGTTGAAAACCAGGATTGTAAATTTCATTTGGATCTACAGTAAGAATAATTAGTGCAGCGATTGCAATTGAATTAATTAAATTCGTACTCCGATTCAATAAAAATGCAATGATTAAAATAACAGCCATTAATGTTGCACGAAAAACAGAAGGTGGAACTCCGGTTATCAGCATAAAGCAAATTAATCCAACTATAGTTAGAATTGATCGTAGAAATAGATTGAATCTTCCAAAAATCAAAAGGAAAATTAATACAATATAGCCAACATGCAGCCCGGAAACTGCAAGCACATGAAATACACCTGCATTTATAAATTGATTTTTAGTTTCGTAGTCAATTTCCCTTCGATCCGCAAGTAATAACCCACGAAGTAAAGAAGCCGTTTCAGGTGAATGATATTTTTTGATTTGTTCATCCAATGTTTTGCGAACTTGGTGAATTATATTTATAAATGAACTGGCCTCATCCGAAACAACCTGTATGTTGCTGATTGTATCAATTAGAAGTATGCCGGTAATTCCTTTTGAATTTAAGTACTCATTGTAATTAAATTCGCCTGGGTTCCTTTGTTCTCTTCCTTTATAAAAAGTTCCGCTAATCTTTACTTCATATCCCGGTTTCAGTTGATCGTAAAGTCTATTAATATTCTCAATTTCATCCCGGAATTTGCAAAGTAATTCTATTTTGTCTTTAACAAAAAAATCATCAGACTTAATTGAATCTGTCTCAGTATAAAAAAGTAGCTCACTTTCGCGCTTCAAATCAATTTTAATTATTTTACCTGTAGCGCTAATGTTTTTAAATTTATTAATTTGGTCGAAGAATTGATTTGATGGGATTAAACTAATTTGAATAAGCACATTTCCTAACATCACAATCATAATTATGGTGAGCACAGTGAATACATAACCATATTTTCTGTAAATTATTTCTTTCAAGGATGGCAGTAAAGAAATGACTAACAGAAATACCGGGATAAAAATTAATTCCACAGGTAATGCAATAAATCTCTGAGAGAGGATTCCTAAAACAAAAGCAATAACAATTCTAACGGCAGGAAAATCTTTCATTTACAAAATTTTATTATTGCAGATTTTATTTGCGAAATATCTTTAACATCATTAAAAATTTTTTCAGCATTCTTTCCGGCGGAAATAGTTAGTGAAGGATTGCGTGTATGAGATTTTGTAGAAAGGTCTTCCAGATTTCCGTGATCGGAACAGACGATTAGTGTCATTTTTTTTTGATTCAACTCACTCATTAGCGTTAAAAGAAATTCATCCATTTCAAAAAATAATTTTTCAAATTCCTTCGCCAATCTCAAGTGTCCAAGGTGATCACTTAAATAATATTCAAAAAGTGTAAATTTATATTGCGATGCGATTTTTAATAACCTTCTTGCAGCAGTTTTTGGTTTGATCACCGGTAATTTATAACCAAGTCGTTCGTTCCATCTTTGATTTGTAAGCTCTGCTGTAATTGCTCTGCCCCTCCGGACATCTGTAACTCTGTTTAATTTAATCCCACTTAATTTACATGTAATTGTGGTTACGCTTAAACGTGATCTGCCGGATTTTATGTAATCAAAAAATAATTTTGGATATGCATTTGCAAAATAACTGCTGTTATGTTTTTTGAAAAAATGAACAAGAATATTTTTTTCTTTAAGAAAGGGAATTGTTGTCGAATAGGGATACGGACCGTAATGTTTGCCTACAAATTTTGGAGCATTAAATCCGCAGAACAAAGATGATTGTCCCGTTCCGCTTTGTGGTAATCCTTCCACACCTAAATTAGCATCAGTTGGAAATAGAAAATAATTTGAATTTGTTAAAGTAGGATTATTGACTGAAGGTATTTCTCCAAAAATGTCTTTAAAGCTTTTAAAACCATATTTAAAAAACGGGTTGTATTCGAAATCTTTTTTCCCAATGCCCACTCCATCTAAAAAAAGCATTAAAATTGAGTTCATAATATTAAAATAGAATTTGCATATTATTGTTTCGACTCAACAATTACAGTTACTGGTCCATAATTAATTAAATAAATATCCATCATGGCACCAAAGTTTCCTGATTTAACTTTTGAAGAACCAAGATTTTCTTTCAATCTACTTATAAATTTTTCATAAAGCGGAATTGCTTCGTCGGGTTTTGCTGCTTGAGTAAAACTTGGTCTGTTTCCTTTTGCAGTATCGCCATAAAGAGTAAATTGTGATATCACCATCACCTCTCCATTTATATCTTTCACAGATATATTCATTTTATCTTTTTCATCTTCAAAAATTCTTAAGTTGGAACATTTATCTGCTATAAAATATACATCATTTTCTTTATCCCCGGCTTTAATTCCTAAAAGAATTAATATGCCTTTTCCAATATCTGCTTGATAATTTTCTTCAGCAATTTTTACAGATGCTGAATTAACACGCTGAATTACTGCTTTCATTTTTTTACTCCATAAATAACACGATCAATATTTTGATAATCTTTTACAATTTTAATTTCCGAAAATGAATTTTGCAACAATATATTTTTGACTATGTCGCATTGCCCTTCACCTATTTCAAAAAATAACTTCCCGCCTGATTTGAGTTTTTCTTTTCCATTTGATGAAATTTTTTTAAAAAAAGAATAGCCATCACTTTCATCAGTTAGGGCATAGCGAGGTTCAAAATATTTTATTTCATTTTGTAGTGAATTAAAATCGTTTTTAGAAATATAAGGTGGATTTGAAACTATAATATCAATTTCTGAAACAAAATTAATCTCTTCAGAAAGAATATTATGATTAACAAATTTTATTTTAGAATAAACATTATGCTTGCGTGCATTTTCTTTTGATATATTAATTGCAGAATCACTAATATCACTACAGTAAACAGAAACATTATTCAAATTCACAGCTAAAGAAATTCCCAATATTCCGCTGCCACAACCAATATCTAAAATTGACATCTTATTTTTATCACTACAGTCTTTGATAATAGTTTCAACAAGAATTTCAGTTTCAGGTCTGGGTATCAGCACAGCTGGAGAAACTTTAAATTCCAATTTATAAAATTCAACAATTCCAATAATGTATTGCAATGGTTCAAATCTGCTTCGCCTTTTAATCAAATCTCTGTAGCTGTCTAACTCACTTTGGGTTAATGGGCGATCGAACGATAAATACAATTGAAGTCTTTTACAATTAAGCACATAAGCTAAAAGTAGTTCTGCATTTATCCGAGGAGATTGAATTCCTTTTTTATTTAAATAATCTGTTGAAAGATTAATTGTCTCAAGAACAGTAATCATTTATTAATAATTTAATGTAGTAATTGTATAATTTAGTAAAAGAAAGGGAATTAATCGGAAAGGAATAGATAAATAATCAATCCAAAATTTATTTGAAGTGCTACAAAAGAAACACCGCTTATGACATCTAACCTGTCTGTTTGCTTTAAAAGATCTGGATCACCAGTAACTTTGTATTCATCGAAGCGGTTATCTGCTTCCAGTTTAAAGTAAGCAGTGGCAGCACCTAATGCAACTGCGGTTCCAGCTAATACCTTAAAGATTGTAGATTCATAAAAGCTGCCGTCATTTTCTTCTCCAATAAAATCGAGTTTAATTTTATCATTAGCATTAAATTCATCGAAAGTTATTTCTCTACTCGAATAATCTGGTTTTTTCAATAAGAGTGATTTAAAGTTGGATTTAACCAGAAGCGGTGTGTATCCCAGTAATGAATCGTTTCTGAACACGTAAACATTTTGAGGTTCTGTATCTAAAAGCACTTCATCTTTAAAAGAATAATTTAATGTAATTTCTTTACAATCCGTTACGTTAATTGTATCCGAAAAAGATTTGGCATTCCATTTTTTTGAATTCTCTGTAACTGTTACAATATAATTTCCTAATTCAATTTCAGTTTGAAAATTATTTGTTTCACCCGCAAAATCTTCATTAATAAAAATATTAATCTCATCTAAATCAGAATTGATATATAATGTTGCTTTACAACCTTGTGCAAAAGATTGTTTAAACAAAAGTATCAACAAAAAACTAAATAATATTTTAGTCAACAAATTCATAAGCTCTTACTATACCTGCGTCAAATCCGATAAAAAGTAAATTGCGATAATAAACTGGTGAAAGTTTAGCTCTTCCTTCCAGCTCAATTGATTTAATTATTTCACCATTATTTCTATTTAATAGATGAACTGCAAACAGCACATCGGGTAAAATTATTTTATTATTTGATACAAGCGGTGTTGAATTAAGCACACCTCTAAAATCAGTTTGCCAGTTTTGTTTGCCTGTTTTTTTATTGATAGAAAAAAAATTACCGTTCAGATTTCCCACATAAACATTTTCAGCGTCAACAGCAGGGGTCATTAATATTCTAGCAGACGTGTTAAATTGCCAGATTATTTCTCCATCGATTAAGTTTATAGCATAAAGATAGCCATTCTCATTTCCAGTGTAGATAATGTTTTCGTCTATAGATAGTCCACATTGAAATCCATTCCCAATTTGTTTTACATAAACCGAATCGCCGTTTGAGGCATCAATAGCAATGATTTCACCTATATCATTTCCAAAAACAAACAGGTTATTTTGGAGTGCCGGATTGCATCTAGATGGAACCCGTGTATGTGTTTCCCAAATTTTAACTCCAAGTTTATCATATCTGTAAACAGCTCCGATTTCAGTTGTAAATATAATTTCATCATCTATAGTTAATAAATTTGTTAATACCCTTCCTGGGATTTCAATCATCTCAATTTCTTTCGCGTTCTGATAATCGTAATAAATCAGCTCTGTATAATTTTCATTTTCCTGGGCAACGGGAAATATTACAAGGGATCTGAAAAGTAAGGGAGTAGAATATACAGCACCTTTACTGTATTTTAATTTACCAACTTGTTTTCCGGTTTCAATATTATAGCAATATATTCTTCCTGAGAGATCATTTATAAAAACAAGATTTTCGTAAATAGAGACAGATGAATTTGGAAAACTACCATGCATATCGGATTCCCACTTTAAAACTAATGAGTCTGATAAATCAATGGGTACAAAAAATTCTCTTGCAGGAGTTCTTCCAAACATTTGAAAAGGATCTTCATCCTCTATAGCAGTATACTTAATGATTGATCTTCCGCAGCCAGCAATAATTAATAGAAGTGATAAAAGCATTAATTTCAGCATCAAAAATCCCATCCGAAAAAGAATTGATAAAATAAACCTTTCTGAAATTCTTTAAAATCCTTTTCGATCCTTTTACCTATATCATAACGCAGCGTTAATACTCCAAACAGGTTCATTCTAAAACCGAAACCAAGTGAACCTAAAGTAGTTGTGTATTTTTCATCCCAAGCACTTCCCATATCATAAAATATTGCACCTCTTATGCCCCAAAAACCTAAAGCAAAGAATGGAAATTTAATTGCAATCTGTTCAATTATCGGAAAGCGAAATTCAAGCGAAGACAGCCAAATTTTTTCTCCTCTAATTCCAAATCTTGGCCAGCCTCTTAAATCCCAGCTCCCGCCGACAAAAAATCTACGTGCCTCTTTCCCCTGGTTGTAAAAAGCAGCAGCACGAAATGCAAGCAGAGTTGTTAGTCCGAAACGGTAATAGTACCTATAATCGCCAATAACAGTAAAATAATTAACGTTGCTGTATTTAATATCGCTCGTGTAGCCCAACAATACCAAAGCCCGTATCCCATCAATCGGACCTGTGGGACCCCAGATTGAATTATCCATTACCCAACCGAGTGTGTTCGTAAAAAGTAATGCTTTCCTTTCTACAACGTTTGGAATTACTTCTTTATTTGAATTTCGAACGGTAGCAGTCGCTTCGAGCCGTTGAAATTTAGAAATTGGATAACTCAGCAGAAATGATCCACCAAAACTTCTTTCATAAAAGAATTCATCAGGATCAGTAAAATCGTACACTCTTCCGCTTAGATGAAAAATTCCGTAACCATAGTTAACCCTGCCGCCAAAATTTACTTTTTGTAAAATCACATTAAAGCTATTTAAAATATCACTCTGCACAGAAGCACTGTTGTAAATTAAAAACGAATACCGATCATCACCGAGCAAGTCACTAACTGATAAAACCGCACCTCCTCTGGTTCCAAAAACAGGATCGGTTGCCACTACGCTTTGAGCAAAATCCAGTGAATATTCTTTTTCGTACTCAATTTTTTTTCTTTCTGATGGCAACTCTATAACGTTTGCTCTCCACATTCCGGGAGCAGTTTTTGCTTTCATTAAAACAATTTCCAATGTATCATTTTTTTCTATAGAATTATTCAGCACGAAAAGATCGAAAGAGAGATTTTCAAATCCTGAAAAAGCAATGTTTGCTGAATCGATATACGTCGGATTGTAAGCGCTGGAAATAAAATTAGAAATTTGTCTAAGTGAAGATCCAAACTCATTTTGCTCAATGGGTAATTCATATAAATTCCT
>CBDUAV010000111.1:0-8610 GCA_965365225.1 uncultured Ignavibacteria bacterium
CTCCGTGCGCCAATACATCAAAGGCGGGCAAGCCTGTTTCCTTCGTAATTGCTTGAACATATTCTGGGATGAACTGTTCTATCACAATTCCATTTTTATCTTCAACTTTAATAATTGAAATAGGATCGACATGAATTCCTTCATTAACAAACGTTCCAAAAGCTGAGGTCATTTCAAGCGGCGAAATTTCTGAGGTACCCAAAGCAATTGCAGGAAAAGGATCGACACGTGATTTAATTCCCATTCGCTGGGCAATTTTTACAACTTCTTTCGGCGGTGCAATTTCACTTATTGTCATTCTACCTGTAATTACATTTAAAGATTTTGCCAATGCAAATCTCATTGTTTCGTATCCTGAATATTCATTATCGGAATTTGCTGGAGACCAACCTTTGTAATCAAATTTTTGATTTAACAGTGAGAAACCCGGATTAAAACCATTTTCCATGGCAGTTGCGTAAACAAAAGGTTTAAAAGATGAACCGGGTTGTCTTTTTATTCCTGTTACGTGATTAAGTCCTCTGCCAAATTCCTGATTTTCGCCGCCAACAAGCGCTTTAATATGTCCTGTGAAGGGATCAATTACCACAAAACCAACTTCAATTTTGGTTGCAGTAGATTTTACACGCTCAATAAATTGCTCATCCTTTTTTAAAGCGTTATAAATATTTGCTTTTTCTTCCGAATTGGAAGCGTCTTTATATTCCTTTGAATTTCTAATGGACTCATCAATTAGAGCTGCAAGCAGCTCGGTATTACGATTCCATTTCCAGTATTTATTAAAAAGTTCCTGGTACTCTTTTAAATGTTTTTCACTAACTTCGTTTGAAATTATCTGCATCCTGGAATCCAGCGTAGTGTAAATGTTCAATCCATCTCTGTATAAATCGACACCATGTTCATCTGCAATTTCAGACATCTGCAATCGTACATATTCCATAAAGTGTGGAGCATCAGTTTTCATTACATTCAGTCTTTCTGATGCTAAGACTATTGAATCCTGTTTTAATTCTTCGTAGTCAGTTTCGCTTAGCATTCCAGTAACCATCATATTATGCATAACAAGATTTCTTCTTGTAACTGCATTATCGTAGTTTCGTTCAGGATCATAATCACGCGGAGATTTTAAAAGCGCAACAAATAAAGCTGATTCCGGTAACGATAACTCACTGGCTTTTTTATTAAAGTAAACACGACTGGCGGCTTCTACTCCGTAAGAGCTTTTTCCAAAATATGATACATTAAGGTATAATTCTATAATTTCATCTTTAGTAAAATTCTTTTCAATTTGAACAGCAGTTATCCATTCACGAATTTTTCTAATTGCCTTATCGAACTGACCTTCCCTCATAATTTTCAATTCGTATAAATTCCTCGCGAGCTGCTGTGTAATTGTGCTGGCACCTTCTTTTAAAGACAGGCTAAAAACATTTTTTACCATTGCTTTAAAAAACCGTAAAACGTCCACACCCCAATGATCATAGAATTGCCTGTCTTCAGTAGCAATTAATGCATCAATCAAATGCTTTGGAAGACTATCAATACTCGTTTCAATTCTATTTTCAATAAAAAATTGCCCGAGTAATTCTCCATCAGCAGAAAAAACTTTACTTGCAAGCTGTGGTTTAGGATTTTCCAATTCTTCAATCGAAGGCAATCCGCTGTAAATAAAAACAACGAATACAATGAAAAGTAATGCTGCTATCCCAAGTCCGATAAGCCAGTTTCTTTTTTTATTCGATTTCTTTTTTATTTTTTTATTTCTTTGCAATGAATTGTTAAAATATTTTTCAAGCTCAGAATAATTTATTTGTTTTTTATTTTATATCAATAATTTCAAAATTTTGTTCCTCTAAAACTCCATAACAGGGTGCATCTAGCCAGGAACCGAGATTAATATATTTTCCTTTATTATAGTCTTCAAATATTCTTTTGTGCAAGTGTCCAAAAACGACATAGTTAAATCCTTCATCAATTTTTTTCTTTGCAGTTTCAAACAAACCATCTACTCCACCGTAGTCTTTTTTTTCAGTATAATACCGGCTCGATTTACTTGTCCTGCTTGCAAGTGCAATCCCCAAATCGGGATGAATTAGCGAGTAAAGCCACTGAAAGACCCTGTTTCGGATAATCCACTTTAAAATGTTATAACCGGTATCATTTTCAACCAAACCATCGCCATGTCCAATAAAAAACTTTTTGCTATTTAATTCAACCGATATTGGATTAGGATAAAGCTGTGCATTAAATTCTGTTTTGAAAAAATCTCTGTGTAAAAAATCGTGATTGCCGATAAAATAATGAATTTTTACACCAGCTTCACTAACATCTTTAAGTGCAGTAAGCGTTCTGTAATATCCTTTCTGATAAACTTTTTTATATTCAAACCAATAATCGAACAAATCGCCAACAATAAAAAGCTCGTCACAATTTGATTGTGCACGCTTTAAAAAATCAACAAGAATCTTCTCTTTTTTAAACTCAATATCTTTTTGTTGAAGACCGAGATGTACGTCGGAAATAAAATAGTAAACTTTATTCACAAAAAATGTAATTAAATGTTTTCAATGAGCAAAACTAATGATATGATCCAGGAAATAAAACATATTAATAGCTTTGTATTATTTTTCATTTATTGATGCAAGAAGCCAATTGTTCGGATCAAACTCAATCGCTTTAGGTTCACTTTTTGTTTTTACTTCAAATATTGTTGATTTGGAATTAACATTAAATATATGTGTAACTGGCTCATCCTTTTCGAAATTTAATTGAATCTCCAGCTGAAACTCGTAGTTCTGATATTCTTCCTGCACTTGTTCAATTTTCATTTTTGTTTTATAAATTCCATTTTCCTCTGTGGAGTAAAGTTCATATTCCAGTTCAATTTCACCTTTACCTTCTAACCATTGATGGAAGAATTTTTCTAAGTCTCTTTTGCTTACTTCCTCGCAAACATTTATAAAATCTTCTGTAGAAGCATTTGTGTATTTGTACTCATCAAAATATTCTCTGAGAATTTTGAAAAAACTAGAATCACCCACTTCCCATCTTAGCATATGTAGAACCCATGCTCCCTTATCGTATACAGTGTTTGTAAATAAGTATGATCCAGGCTCAGATAGTGTACCGATGAATTCATTAAAGTACTTATCAAGCATTGTAGACTGCAGTGCACTTGCACCACCCTTACTTTCAAAATATAGAGCTTCAGAATAACTTGAGAAACCTTCATTTAACCATATATCAGTCCAGGACTTAGGACTGATTGCATTACCCCACCAATGATGAGCAAGCTCGTGCACGTAAAAATCTAAAAAGAACTTTTTACCACCAATTAAACTAGATGCCACACCAGTAATTGTTTGATTTTCCATTGCTCCCGCACTCCACAGAAATTCTGCTACACCATACTTTTCTTTAATAAAAGGATACTCACCAAATGTCTCTGCAAAGAAGTTCATAATATCTACATGCTCCGAAAAATCAACCTTTGCTTTTTCAAGCTTATCTGGCAGAACATAATAATTGAGCGACATTGAATCTTTACCATCAAGCGAAATATATCTATCGTCAAATGTTTCATAATCACTGGAGTAAAGAGCGATTAAATATGTAGAAATCGGATAAATTGTTTTCCAGTGATATGTCTTACGACTACCAGTTATATCTTCACTGACAAGAATACCATTTGAAACAGATACCATTGAAGAATCGTTAGTAATTTTCATATCGAGTAAAGTTTTATCAGTTGGAAGATCGTTACACGGAAACCAGGATGAAGCATAAGTTGGTTCACTTAAAGTATAAACCAGCGGAATGCCATCTCTCTTTCCAAAAACAAATCCAGCCAGACCCGATCTTTCAGGAGTACCTTCATAGGAAATTTTAATAAAAAATGTATCCCCTATTTCAGAATTGTAAGGAACTGAAAACAATTTATCTTTTAAAGTATAAGTGGTTTTGCTATTATTTATGGTTACACTTTTTATATTAAAATTATCATAGAAATTTAAATCTAAACTGCTAATTGGTTTTATCAAAACTGTTCCTGTTATTTCAGCGGTAGCAATTAGTTTTTTATCTTCAGGATAAAGATCAAATTCTAGGTTATAATGAAGTATATCTATTTTTCTCTGATTTTCTGTAATGTAGTCATCCGGCAAAATTTTTCTTGAATTGCTACAAGTCTTTTTGTCTGACGAACCGGTTAAGACGGTTTGGATGGATAGACCTAAACAGGATACAGCAATTAGCGAAAATATTAGTATTAAAACAGTTTTTTTCATTTATACTTTAGTTGAAACTAATTATCAAAAATAAAGTTCCCGAGCTTATAAAACCATTTGCTTAGCAATTTGTTTAATTGCCAATAACATCATATTTATATATCTTTAAAATCAAATTAAAGGAGAGAATATGTCCCTTCCGGGCTCATCTATTTTAAGAGATACAATTACAATGCTCCTTGCCGGAGGACAGGGAGAAAGGCTACATCCACTCACAAAAGTGCGCAGCAAACCGGCGGTTCCATTTGGGGGAAAGTACAGAATAGTTGATTTTACGCTTTCTAACTGCCTTAATTCTGAATTACGACGAATTTATGTGCTCACTCAATACAAATCGGATTCTTTAAATCAGCATATTCTGGAAGCCTGGAGTATTTTTAATCCTGAGCTTGGAGAGTTTATTTATTCTATTCCACCACAAAGAAAACTAAACAACGATTGGTATCTTGGTACAGCAAATGCTATTTACCAAAATATGAATTTATTTTCATCGGACAGAAAAGCAAAGTGGGTTTTAATTTTAAGCGGTGATCATATTTACAAAATGGATTATTTAAAGCTACTTCAATATCATATTGATAAAAAAGCACAACTATCACTAGCTTGCATACAGGTTCCGAAAGATGAGGCTTCAAGATTTGGGATTGTGGGTGTTGATAAAAACTACAAAGTAGAATCCTTCATAGAAAAACCCAAATCACCTTCTGAGATTCCGGATAAACCCGGATTCTCATTTGTTAATATGGGTATTTATGTTTTTGATGCTGCAGCTCTGCGTGAAATTTTTAGAGAAATGGAATCAAAAGGAATCCCCGCAAATGATTTTGGACAGGACATAATTCCATATATGGTTCAATCGAATATGGATGTTTATGCTTATAAGTTTATTGATGAAAACAAGAAGTCACAGCCGTACTGGAAAGATATTGGAACCATAGACAGTTACTATGCAGCAAGCATGAACCTGCTAAGCGTTTCTCCCGATTTTAATTTGTACGATTTAAATTGGTATATCCGAGCATATCAATACCAATTTCCACCCGCAAAAACTATTTCACATGAAGGAGAGCGAGTTGGTAGAAATCTTAATTCACTCATTTGTGACGGCTGTATAATTTCCGGAGGTTTGGTAGAACGTTCAATTCTTAGCCCGAACGTGCGTGTGAATAGCTATGCTTATATAACTGATTCAATTATTATGAATAACTGCAACGTTGGCAGGCACGCTCGAATTAGAAGAGCAATAATCGATAAAAATATTGAAATTCCTGAAGGTTACGAAATTGGTTTTGATTTGGAGGGAGATAAGAAGAAATTTACGGTGACTGACACTGGAATTGTTGTAATTGGCAAGAACGAAGAACTGCCTGAATAACTGATTATTGTTCTAACTCATATTATCCCGCCTAAATAAATCTTTTCAATTGAATTAATGGAATATTTTTTCGAGATTCAGTTGAGGGTAAAAATATGCTTTTATTTTCTTTACAATGAATCAAGAAATTCAGAATAAATTATCAAACCTGCCAGCCAAGCCCGGCGTTTATCAATTTATAAATGATAAAGGCAAAGTCATTTATGTTGGCAAGGCTAATAACCTCCGGAACAGAGTAAAAAGTTATTTCCATTCAAACTATTCGAATGCTAAAACTGAAATACTTGTAAGAAAAATAAATGATTTTGAACTCGTGATTACTGATACTGAAGTAGAAGCATTAGTACTTGAAAATAATTTAGTTAAAGAACTTAAGCCGCGATATAATGTAAATTTAAAAGACGACAAATCTTTTCCCTTTATAAAAGTTACAAATGAGCCATATCCCAGGGTTTATTCTAAAAGAAGAGTAATCCGTGATGGCTCAAAATACTTTGGACCATACACAAGTGTAAAAAACATGAAAGCGGCTTTGCGAATGATCAATCAGATCTTCAAAATTAGAAGCTGTAAGTACGATATAAATGATGAAACTATTGCAAAGAAAAAATTTAAAATCTGTCTTGATTATCACATAAAAAAATGTGATGGACCTTGCGAAGGATTGGTAAGTGAAAAAGAATATAACGAAATGGTTGATGAAGTTGTAAAAGTAATTCGCGGAAGAACCGATGAACTAATAAAGGATCTTGAAAGTAAAATGAGAAGCGAAGCAGAAGCAATGCAATTTGAAAAAGCGGGTGAAATTCGGGACAAGATTGATCAATTAAAAGTAATTTCTGCGAAACAAAAAGTAGTAAGCAACGATTTTGAAGATCGTGATGTTATTTCTGTTGCTTATGAAGATAAAGATTCTGCATGTTCTGTGTTTAATATTCGTAACGGCAAGCTTGTTGGTAAAAAACAACTAAAGCTTGGTTTAAAAGGCGGTGAAGAATTAGATGAAATCTATAATTCAGCACTAAAGTTTTATTATGGCGATTTTACAGAAATACCAAAAGAAATTTTAATTGAAACTGAACCAACGGATAAAGAATTACTTGAAGAATGGTTGAATCAGCGCGCAGGAAGGAAGGTGAAGTTCATTGTTCCACACAGAGGTGAGTTGAAGTCTTTGGTTAAAATGTGTAAAGAGAATGCAATTCTTCAGTTAAAGGAAATTCAGATTCAAAAAATGAAAAAAGAAGGTAGTGTTCCCTATTCACTGTCTGCATTGCAAAGAGACTTAAGATTGAAAGAACTTCCAAAAAGAATCGAGTGCTTTGATATTTCAAATATTCAAGGCTCAGATTCCGTTGCAAGCATGGTTGTTTTTATTGACGGCAAACCTAAAAAAAGTGAATACAAAAAATATATAATTAAAAGTGTAACAGGACCAGACGATTTTGCAAGTATGCACGAAGTGATTAAAAGAAGATTCACCCGCCTGCTTGCAAACAAAGAACCGTTACCTGATTTAATTATAGTTGATGGTGGAAAGGGACAACTATCCACTGCAGTTCAGGTTTTGATTATTCTCGGAATAAAACAGTACAATATTATTGGTCTCGCAAAGAGACTCGAAGAAGTTTACTTCCCGGGAAAATCAGAACCGGAATCAATTGCAAAAACATCATCGGGATTAAAACTTTTGCAGCAAATAAGAGACGAAGCACATCGTTTTGCTGTAACTTTTCATAGACACCGTAGATCAAAGAGAACTATAAAAACCGAGATAACTGATATTAAAGGAATTGGAAAAGCAACGGCACAAAAGTTGCTCAAAGCCCTTGGAAGCGTTGATAAAATTAAGAGGGCTGATTTTACAACGCTTAATGAATTAGTAGGAGAACAAAAAGCTAATTTAATTCGAGGGCATTACAATCAAAACAAAAAAGAATAAAATATTAATTTCTATTCTGTCTCTATTTTTTCTATTCAATAGTGCTACGTTTTTAGAAAAAAATATTGAAACTTCCGCAGAAGATTTTAAATATAAAATCAATCCGATTGTCCGATATAATTTTAAAGAGCTCCGCGATACCGTTTATACAATGAAAGATCATTTCATTGAAGTAAATCTTCTAACGCAGCACGCTACACTTTACTCGAGTGATGGTTCTAAGTTCGTATTTCCTGTTTCATCGGGAAATAAAAATATTGAAGAAGGAATTGAAACACGTGAAGGCTTATTTGTAGTAAAATCCAAAGCTAAAAAACTTTACTCAGTTCAATTCGATAGCACTGTAATGCTTTACTGGATGGGCTTTAACGCAGGTATAGGATTTCATGCACTTTTAGGTAAAAGATATTACAGGTATTTGGGTAAGAAAAATGTATCACACGGGTGTGTTAGAGTTTCTAGAGAAGATGCAGAATTCGTGTACAAACAAATTAAAAAAGGCACTCCTGTTCTTGTACACAAAGGACAAAGCGGTGTCAAGATTGCTTTCGGCAAATTGGGTGAAGTTTACAAATATTATTCTTACTCCAAAATTCATCGATTACTTCCGCAGAGATTTAATTTAATTTACGATGGTGACTATCTCATTTCATCAAAAGATAAAATATTAATTGATGATAATAATGTTGGACACAATGGTTTACCGATTGGAAATTCTGATTTGATTCCGGTTAAACAAAAAATAAAACCTTCCACACTTTGGGTTGATGCGACCACTTCTGAAGATAAAAGATTAGCTGAGATTTTCTCCGGAAGAAAAACTTATCCGTTCACTTACAATAAATATCTCGATTCTAAAAACTAGCTTTCCGTCCATTTAGACAGTTTTTTCCTTTCCTATCTTGACTTATTCCTAAAATTTTCTTTCTTTAAATTTGATTTAATTTTTACCGGGGAATAAAAATGAAAAAAATTTTACTTTTTATTTTTGTTTACTCTATTAGGAC
>CBDUAV010000112.1:0-8609 GCA_965365225.1 uncultured Ignavibacteria bacterium
ATGGGATGGAAAAACCGCAGAGAGAATATCTGAGACAATAATATCTAAGTTAAATAATATAATTAGTTAAGCTTATTTAACTAAGAATTACCATCCCCCACCTCCACCGCCGCCTCCGCCTCCACCTGAGGAACCTCCGCCGCCTCCACCTGATGAAGAACCGGGTGCTGTTGATGACGAAGAGATTGTGCTGCTGAAACTACCTGATAATGAAGATGCAAAGCCGGTTGCTCCCAGCGTGCTCCAACCCGCTCCGGAATACCAGTCGGGAGAGTAAGCTTCATCTTCACTTTTAATGCTTTCCAGTACATCAGAAAATTTTTCCGCCCATGAGTTTTCTACATTTAAGGCTATTGCGAATGGCAGAAACTCCTCGAATAATTCCGGTGTTTTTGACGGCTCCTTTATAGATTCCAGCCTGTCTTTTTCTGCCACACCAAGGTACATTTTAAAGCCATCAATCTTATCCATTATTTTTCTTCCAAGCAGTGTAGGAGCTTTAAGCAAATGATAGAATATAATATTTACCAATGCAAGCAGGGCAATGATTACAATCATCAACGGCGAACCTGACTGAAATAAAAAATAAAATCCGACTATCTCCCCTATTATAAAAGGAATTGCAAATATTGTAATAAAAATCGCACTGCCCACTGCGACTGTTTTTCCTTTTCCCTTTCCTAATGCACCTTTCCAGGCTTTAAATACCGCAAATAATAATGCTGCAACACCTACACTCCAGAATGATACCCAGATCAGGCTGAATATCTGCTCTTCATTTCCGCCAATGGATGAAATAACTATGAACAAGACGGATATCCCCAGTCCTATAAGAAAGTATTTCCTGTTGGTATAGAAATATCTTTTCTCAAAACTGTTTTTAAGCGATTTCTTCAAACCTTTTATTGCTCTTTGAAGTATAGAATGATTCTTCTGCTTCAGCTCAAGCACTTGATGTCCAATTCCGGAAGTAAACTTCAAACGCTTGTAAACAATTTTTTCATCCCCAGTCAGGGGTTTTTTACCCGAATTTAATTTTACCAGTGAGTATTCCTTATCCTTTTCCTCAATTTTCAAATATCCTTTTACAGCAAGACTTATTATAGAAGAAGTGAAGATTTTATTATCATATCCCATTTCATTTATAAATCTGACTGCGGCTGGTGATAAATTATCAGGAGGCTCATATAATGGAATTACCAATCCTTTTGCAGGATCTTTTCCAACTCTCCACCATACAATCGAATAAAACAGAACGATAAATATTACTCCTGCAAAACCAAAAAGAACTGCACGGTTATCGTCTAAAAAATATCCTAATTTCTCAGTACCGGTTGGTTCATTTACAATTCCTTTCGGAAATTGAACTACAATTGTTAACCCCTGAGAAGGATATAATTTTTTCGTGGTTTCAAAATAAACCTGCTTGGCACTTTTAATTTCCGAAATATAATTCTGTCCTTGATCTCCCTGGTAACCTGTATATGCGAGAGCTTTTAATTCGCTGGAAAAAGTACCTGATGGAAGATGAACCGTCGCTGAAACCCTATCAATTTGAAAATCCCATCCGTTTCCAGTTACATTCCAATAGAGTTCATCAAAAGAATCAAAAAAACCAAGCTGGCGATTAGTTTTATATTTTATTGTGTAGGTATAATCGTCTTTTGGCAGAAAATAATTTTCACTCCCCACATATACGCGCACACCGTTGGAAAGATTTTCCGTATGATAGTTTTCCGCTCTGTTATCTCTTAATATTTCTAGGACCTCAAATTTTACATTATAGTTGTTGCCGTAATTATCCTTGTAATTAGTCGGAAAATCCCTGAAAATTCCGCGTTTTATTTTTATTCCCTCTACATGCACTTTTATCTTTTCAACGACAGTCATTGAAGCATCTTTATTAATAGTTATTTCACTGTCATACGAAATTATTCTTTCGGTGAATCTGTTTTGTGCATGGTTCGTAGTTAAAATAAAAGAGAATAATAAAATCAATCCCGCAAAAAATAATTTATTAATCATACCTGCACCTCAGGTGTTTTTCTTTCTGTAGCAAGAGTAATTTCAAAAAATTCTTCCTGCTTAAAATCAAAAATTCCCGCAATTATGTTGCTCGGGAAAGATTCGACACGGATATTATAATTCCGCACTCTGCCGTTATAGTATCTTCGTGAATACTGCAGCTGGTCCTCAATTTCCACAAGCTGGTTCTGAAGATCCAGAAAGTTCTGGCTGGCTTTCAGATCAGGATATTCCTCCACGACTACAAACAAATTTTTTATCATTCCGGAAAGATCTGCTTCAACTGCTGCCTTTTCTTTCACATTTTCAATCCTTGTACTCTTTGCCCTCTTTTCGGTAATCTCTTCAAACAGATCTCTCTCATGCTTGCTGTAGCCTCTTACACTTGAAACAAGATTAGGGATTAAATTGTGCCTTCGCTTTAACTGCACATCAATACCGCTCCATGCTTCTTTAATATGGTTCTTATCACGGATAAATAAATTGTAAATAATAATAATCCAGATAATTATAGCCGCTGCTGCAATGATGGGAATGGTAAACATTTTATTTTGTCATTATTGTTGTTTTAAGTTCATTGAAAGAATCAAATAAAGGAACACCGTGCTTTTGCAACCTTTCTTTATCCTGATGCCCGTGTGAAATTAGTGCACAATCAATTCCTAATTCACCTGCCACCTCAAAATCGTGTGTTGTGTCTCCAATAAGCAGGATATTTTCACTTTTTCCGTTCTTTCGAATAAGTGAAAGTAAATTTTTGCCGAGCTGCATTTTACCGGAAGCGTAAATGTTATCAAGTCCAATTATATACTTAAAGTAATCTTTGATGCCAAAATACTGAACAATTTTGTTCAAACTCCCCTGTTCGTATGCAGATAAAAGATGCTGGGTAAAATTTTGATCGGAAAATTCTCTGAGTAATTCTACTGCTCCGGGATACAGACTACAGTCCAACTTTTTCTTTTCGTATTCATCCATGAATTGTTTTCCGAGAACCTCAAAGGATTTTTTTTCAAATGTATGCCCTGCAATTTTATAATAATCCACGACAGGAAAAGTAAATATTTCTTTATATTTTTTTAGTGAAATGGTTGGATGTGATTCCTGTCTTAACAAAAAATTCATTGTGCCTGCACATAGCTCGACATCGTCAAAGAGGGTGCCGTTCCAGTCCCAGATTATATGTTTGTAATCTGATAAATTAAATTTCATTTACTAATGATTTTTGAAAATTCAAAAACTATTTCAGCGGTAATTCCCCAGACAACCTCTTCAGGGGTTTTGTATACTAATATTCTGTGCTTACCATTTGTCCAGGGTCCGGCATATCTTTTCGGAAGTCCGAGTTCTTTTACCGGCAGTAATTGCAATTCATTGCCGTTTGAATCAACTTCATTCGGATGAACTTCTAATCTTACATTATATTCTTCAGGTTTGTTCTTTATAAAATATTCCAGTGGTAATGAGAATACCTTTTCAACTTCCGTTCTGTCAAAAGGGAGTCTGGAAATATCTTCAATATTTAAATAAGCAGTATAAGCATCCACCGCGACACCCATTGGAGCCACAAGTGTTCCAAGTTTACCCAAAAGATTGATTTTATCCTTCTCAATTCCTATTTCTTCTTTAGTTTCACGCAATGCAGTTTCCTGAAGATCTTTGTCTTTATCGGGATCAAATTCACCGCCGGGAAAACTTACTTCCCCGCCCTGCCGGATTGTGTTTGCTCTTTTTTCAAACAAAATGTGCAGTTGATTCTTCTTTTTGAATAAAGGAATTAAAACAGCGGAGTTAAAATATTTATCCTTACCTAAAATTTCAGGTGCATTTTTTAAAAGGGCGGCGATATTATCAGTAGAAAGGTTTTTCAACTATGAAAGAATAAGTAATCTTATTATTGAATCTTAATCTAAAATTTTATTTTGAATTAGAGAAATGTGAAATTATTCTTTTTGCTCTTAAATACCTTTAGGGCAGAAACTCAGATTTACCGACAAATATTGTTTTACCAACCGAGTTTCCATCAAAAAAAGCGTCTGTATTTTCAGTTGAATTTATCACGTACTGATCCGAGTTAAAAAACCCTTTTATCTCAATAAACTGAAGATCGGCAGTGGAAATGTTAAGTGAGTATGTAGGAATTAAAATATTTTCCGGATTGAAATCATCAATAAAGCTTGAGTTTGATAATTTTGAAAGCCTTCGCAAGTAATTTACAGTTTTAGATGAATCGGCTTTAACTCCATTCACCATCCAATCGTTACCGGTTTTTATTAATTGAAAAGAGCTGTCGGCTGGATAGTTAAATTGAAGCTGTGTCCAGTTATTAAAGTCATCGTTAATGACAGTACCATCTCTAAAAGAATTTGCTCCCTGATTAAAAGTCATGTCAAGGAAACCATCTACTTCGTAAACGTCAGTATCGTTATAAAGACGGACGAATGTATTCATCGTTCTGGGCTGCTGGAATGAAAATCTTCCAATAACCAAATCTAAAGTTACTACCGAACCTTCAATAACTTTAACTCTCGAGCCGGTACTATCCACCTGAAATTCATTCCATTTTGCTTCATCGCGAGCGGCAAGCCTTTTAGGCAGAATTGCCAAAAGCTGCGTATACAAATCGCTGATTCTTCTATCATTAATGTTTGCGGTTTTACCTGAAGGCAAAGTAACTTTCCATCCGTCATCAGCTTTAAATAATTTTACCTCCTGATGATTTTGCGACTTAGGATAGATGAGAATTTCAGTTACTGAGCTGGTATCAATATCAACTAAAACCTCCCGGAAAGTTCGTTCATTTTTCCCGCTGTCTAAGACGACAAATAAAATGACAATTACTAAAAGAGCCGCAAATAACAGCGCAAGTATTTTATTGCTTATCTTCAGTGACATATTCCGTTGATACTAATTCGTTTCTGACTTTTCTTTTAACCTGGAACCTGAATACACCATAAATGATTATGAGGAAAATCGGAAGTAAAAAGTTTAGATACTTTAAGATTGATTTAGTTCCATCTTCAAGCGAGGCATCAAGCGGACGTGAGGTAATACCTTTTGTTCTCAATTCAATTAAGCCAGTATCATCTGAAAGCCAATCAATAGCGTTTGCCATCAAACTTATATTGTCTTGCTGAAGCTGCTGCGCACCCTGCCCTTCACCGTTAACTACGAAATCGCCATCACTGAAAACAACCATTTTAGTATTGCTGCTTCCGATAATATTCCCTTCAACCACAACTGCAACCGGTAGCGAGGATAAACTGAAATCTGCTGATGTCCATTGTTTCATCACATCAAAATATAAGGGAGGATTTTGAACTCCCGATTTTTCGGATGAAACTGCAAGCGGATAAATAACAACCGAAGTATCTTTTTGATTCAAACGAATTGGGCTAACAAAAGGAAATGTTACAGTTTCCAAACCCTCGGTAATCGGATGCTTGCTGAATTCAGTTATATTAGGTAAATATGGAAACCGTACCGGTGTATTCATCACAAAAAATCCCTGCTGCTGCTGAACCATTACATTACTGCAGCTTGCATCAATTAAAAACGCAGGTTCAATTTCAATTCCTTTCTCTTTCAGCCAGTCTTCAAATCCTGTATAAACTTTACTGCCAGCACCGGTACTCAAATCACCGTTAACAGTATTGAGTGCTATCAGAAGTCTTCCGCCACGGTTAAGAAATTCATCGAGATATTTAAAATGATACTGCGGTACAGTATCCTTTGGTGCAATTACAACCAGAGTCTTATATTGAAACGGAACACCGAGTGTATCGCTGAGCTCTACAGTTTCGAACGAATAAAGAATAGACAGTTGAGTGTTAAGCTGCTGGATTGCGCTCAAACCTGGTTCGCCATGACCCTGCAGTAATGCAACCTGCGGTTTATTTGTAACCGATAGCTTTTTAATATTAGTCGACAGCGCATATTCCATTGCTGCGCCAGGCTGAATGAATGGTATAACTTCTTTCCGGTCACCCATTTGAACGAGTGCACCCAAATATGCACGCTGCTGCTTCATCTGATCTCTTTCACGTACGTTTATCATTATCGGCTGGATGCCGCTCTGCTGTGCTTTCATTTCAATTTCCTGCGATTCACTTGGATTGATAAATTCGTAAACAATCAATCCATCCGAATAGCTTGAATATTCAATCAGAATATCCCGGAAATCCTGCTGGACCTTCTCTATGTCAGGAGGAAGATCCTTCGAGAAGTACGCACTGATAGTTACAGGGTCATTAAGGTTTGAAAGAATATCCTTTGTTGCCTTGCTTAAACTGTAGCGCTGGTCTTCAGTATAATCTAATCTGAAGAAAAATTTATTCGCAAGAATATTCAGTAATAAAAGAATTCCAATAACTAATAAAATTGATGTCTGTATTTTCTTTCTGGTTAACATAAAAATACTATTCTACTATATTTCTTTTCGAAAGTGATGATTCGGCTAACATTAGTCCTAAGAATGTAATAGAAAAAAAGTAAATCAAATCTCTTGAATCGATAACTCCTCTCGAGATGGAGTCGAAATGAGAGGACATGCTGAGGAAGCTTAAAATCTGTCCTGTCGTTCCTGTAAAATTGCCTGATAAAACATCAAAAATTATTAAGAAGAAAACTCCGATGAACAACGCTAACAGGAACGCAACAATCTGGTTGTTAGTTATACTGCTTGCAAATAGTCCGATAGCAATGTATGTCATGCTCATCAAGATCATTCCAAGATATCCACACCACACTGCACCGTGATCCACCGGTCCTATTGACCAGATTGTAATGTAATAAGGGAGTGTTAACACAAGCGCAACTATTATTAATATCAAGCAGGCAAAAAATTTACCGAGTATTACTTCCCAGTCAGAGACAGCCTTGGTGAGCAGAAGCTCAATTGTGCCGATACGTTTTTCTTCCGCAAGTGTCCGCATAGTTAAAGCGGGTATAAAAAAGAAGAGAGTAAAGTATGCAATAGAAAAGAACGGCTGAAGTGTAGCCTGCCCGATAAAGAAAACATCGGATCCGAAAAGCCAGGTAAAAAATCCGCTTATTCCCAGGAAGACGACAATAAAAATGTATGAAACAAGCGAATCAAAAAATGAGTTGAACTCTCTTTTAGCAATTATCCAGACTGAATGCATATTAATTTGTAGTTGTTAGTTCTCTGAAAATATCTTCAAGTTTTGTTTCAATCGGTGTCATTTCAGTAAGTACCCAGTTTTTGCTGACACACAGATTAAAAATATCTTTTCTTGCCGGACGATCATCTTTACTGCTTACAATAAATGAATTTTGCGAGTCTTTGTCAAAATCTACAATACCGACCGTATCAATTTCTCTCAATGCAGAAATCACATCATCTCTGTTTTCGGGTTCCCCTATTTGCACGCGAACCATCTCCTGCCCTCTGGCTCTTTTGCGGAGCATCTCCGAAGTTCCGTCTGCAACAATTTTTCCTTTATTAATAATAAGAATTCTATCGCAGGTAGCTTCCACTTCGGGTAAGATGTGCGTACTTAAAATTACAGTTTTACGTTTGCCAAGTTCTTTTATGAGCTTTCTTATTTCCACAATTTGATTAGGATCGAGTCCGGATGTAGGTTCATCCAAAATTAATATTTCAGGATCATGAATCATTGCCTGAGCCAAACCAACTCTTTGCCGGAATCCCTTTGAAAGCTCGCCGATCTTTTTATGCTTTTCAACATTAAGACCGCAAACGTGAACCATTTCTGCGATTCTTTTCTGGACCTGTTCTTTCGGAACAGCCTGCAGATCCGCAACAAATTTCAGGTAGTCCAAAACAGGCATATCGTGGTAAAGAGGATTATTTTCCGGCAGGTACCCGATTTTCTTCTTTATGTCCTCCTGGTTTTCCAATACAGAAAATCCATTAACGGTAGCATTGCCGTCCGATGGAGCAATATAGCAAGTTAAGATTTTCATTGTAGTTGTTTTACCGGCTCCGTTTGGTCCAAGAAATCCTAATATCTCACCTTCCTTTACCTCGAAGGAAATGTTATCAACTGCTCTTTGCGAGCCGAACTTTTTTGTCAGATTGTTAACTACAATACTCATTGTTTTCAAATTTAAGAATAAAATCGGTTGCAAAGTTATATAGCTATTGAAAAAAATTCAACTGAAATTAAAAAAATTTAATATAGCTATTCTTGATATTTGCTGGTGTGAAATGCTTTTTTGAAATCCATTTGCTCCGAATCAAATTTAAAACTAAATTCCGTGTTAAAATTCCGTGTCATAACGCAAATCAGAGGTCTTATGAGAAATTCACCACTATTCTTTTTAGCTATACTATTACTATTGATAAGTGAATTTAGTTACTCAGTTCCACGTTACGCTGTGCGTTTAGGTGATAAATGCATGGACTGTCACTATAATCCCACCGGAGGAATGATCCGAAATGAAAACGGCTGGAATTTTGGAAAAAATATTATGAGTGCCATTTCCCCACGCGAACAGGATTTTGTGATGACCCCTAAAATCGGAGATAACATTACAATCGGATTAGATTACAGAACCCAGTTTCTTTATTCAACGGAAAAAGAAAAATATGATTTCCA
>CBDUAV010000113.1:0-8560 GCA_965365225.1 uncultured Ignavibacteria bacterium
AATTTTTGCTCATTATATTTATCTACGCCCTCATTTACTAAACCACGTGTTGATTGTGCAACCAGACCAGTATTTAATATCAACAATAAAGCAAAAATACTTACGAAATGTTTGCAGAATAATTTCATTGTTCCAATCCTAACTTTTTGTTAATTCTTGCATATAGCGGAGATTTCTTTTCTGAAATAAAAAATTCTATCACCAGCAAAATGATTGCAGGGATTAAAAAATAATAAAAGCGATCTTCGTAATCAGTTACTTTTTTCACTCCAAATTCAGCCTGTTCAAGTTCTCCGAGTTCAGTATAAATCTGATCAAGATAATCCTCGTAATTTGTTCCTCTGAAGTATTTACCATTACCTTCCACTGCAATTCGCCTTAAAGTTTCTTCATCGAGTTTAGTAAGAACAGTATTTCCAGCTTTATCTTTTTTAAATCCAACTGACTGACCATATTTATTATAAATGGGGATGGGTACACCACCGCTTGAACCCAAACCAATAGCATAAATTTTTATTTTTCTTGAAGTCGCATTGTCAATCGCTTCCATTACATCGCCTTCGTGATCTTCACCATCTGTAATAGCAATAATAACTTTATCAGTTGAAAGTGAATCGAAAGAATTAACCGCTAAATTAATTGCCGAAGCAATTGCTGTTCCCTGCGACGGAACAGAATTAACATCAACAGCAGATAGAAAGAGATTTGCTGCAGAGTAATCTGTAGTTAGCGGAATTTGCACATAAGCTTGTCCTGCAAAAATTATTAATCCTATCCTATCACCGCGAAGTTTATTAATTAAATTTGAAATCTGGTATTTTGCTTTTTCAAGTCTGCTTGGCTTTATATCTTCTGCATTCATACTATAAGAAACATCGAGCAAAATGAAAACATCAATTCCGGTTTGTTTAACCTCTTGCATTTTTGTGCCAACCTGTGGATTAGCCGCCGCTAAAACCAGACAAGCAAATGCTAAAATGATAACTACAAACTTTACCCATCTTTTTATGGTGCTGTCTGTTGGAAAAAGTGTTTTGTGCAAGTCCAAATCTGCAAATTTTTGTAAAAGCTTTTTCCTGTTCCTGTTTAACAACCAAAACAACACTGTAACAACAGGAATAAAGTAAAGTAGATTCAAATATTCAGGATTTGCAAAGCGAAACATATTCTATGGTAATTTTCTAAAAATTGTTTTTGATAATCCTAATTCAAAGAGCAGCAAAATTAAACCGCCCCAAAGCCAGCTATGATATTTTTCACTTGCATTTCTATAAGAAGTGATTTCAATTTTTGTTTTCTCCAGCTTATCAATTTTTTCATAAATATCTTGCAGAGCTCGGTTGTTTGTTGCACGGAAATACTGCCCTTCAGTAATTGCAGAGATTTCCTTAAGTACTTCTTCATCAATTTCAACGGGCACCATTTGATAACGCATTCCAAAAGGAGTTTTAACAGGATACGGAGCCTGTCCTCTTGTGCCCACACCAATTGAGTAAATCCTTATTCCAAATGCCTGTGCAATTTCTGCAGCACTTATTGGATCAACTTCACCACTGTTGTTTACACCATCTGTTATTAAAATTATTATTCTGCTCTTTGCATCACTTTCCTTTAACCTGTTTACACCGTTGGCAATTGCATTTCCCATTGCAGTTCCATCTTCAATCATTCCGCTTCTTATATCGAGCAAAAGATTTCTTAACACGTTGTAATCAATAGTAAGCGGGCATTGTGTGAATGCTTCTCTTGCAAATACGACCAATCCAATTCTATCCGAAGTTCTTCCTTCAACAAAATTATCAATTACATCTTTTGCTGCTTCCAATCGGTTTGGTTTAAAGTCCTCTGCTAACATACTTCCTGAAATATCAAGCACCATCGCAATATCAATTCCTTCAGTGGTTACATTTTCACCCGATGTGAAACTTTGTGGTCTTGCAAGCGCCACTATCAATAGCCCAATTGCAATCAATCGTAATGAAAATGGAACGTGTCTTAAATATTCACGCAAGGTAGATGGAACATCTTTAAAAATATTTATTGAAGAATATTTAACAGATGACTGCTCTTTCATTCCCCTGAAAACGTACCAGGCAATCATCAAAGGTATAATTAACAGAAAATAGAGAATCCAAGGATATGCAAAAGTTATTCCGTTAAGCATTTTGCAGTTCCTCTTCTACTTTTTCAGGTTCATTTGGAATTGTTTGATTAACTATATTTTTTGCCTGTTTCATCATTTCTTCATTTACTGATGCTATAGGAATAAACTTAGCAAACTTTACAAGATCTGCATTATTCAAAAATTTATCTGTTTCTTCAAAAATAATTTCCGCAGCTGAGACTTTTTTTAGCTGCTGCATTTGCTCAGTGGTAGTTAACTCGAGTGCAGGAAGTTTAAATCGTTCTTCAAAATAATTACGAACGATTCCGGTAATGTTTGAATGGTATTCTTTTACCCGTCCCTTTTGCCAGAGCTGTTCTTTTTCAAGATTATCAAGTGCAGTAAGTGCCTTTACATGTGCAGGGATCATTATAATCTTTTTCTTAACCGGAAGCATAGATTTCTTTTTCTTGTATCGGAGATAGAAGAATACAGCCAATGCAACCAAGATTAAAACAATTAATGCAATTAAGAGAATAAATTTCCAATCGAGTGGAATAGTTATAGGCTCCTTAACATCTTTTATCTCAGCCTGCTGCTCAACGGGAAGCGTATGCACAGTAAAAGTAACTGAATTTGAAAGAATGACTTTCGCTTCACCATCGCCTGAAGTTTTATAATTAACTGCAATTGGAGGAATTGTTACTGCGCCAGAGTCATAGTAAGAAATTGTGAATATATAGATCGTGGATCTACCATTTTCAGTTTCAGTTGATGAAGGTTCAAGCTCCCTGATTATTTCAACCTCCTTCAGACTATCACGGATAAAGGGTGAAGTAATTTGAACATCCTTATCTGCAATAACTTCCAAGGTGTAATTGATATAATCACCTATTAAGTAATCGCTTGAATCTACTGAAGCTAAAACTGAGACCGGCTGAGCAAAATTTTCAGATATAATTAATAGGATGAGAATAAATAATATTTTCAGAATCTTTACCATCGCCTTTCACGTAATCTGAAAAAGTTTACAAGAGGTGTAACATAATTTGAACCTGCCTGAACGTAAATGCTGTCCAATCTGCTTGAAATAAAAAGTGATTTTCTTTTTGCAACTATCTCTTCTCTTCTTTTTCGAAGTGCATCCTGCACACGACTACTGCTTGTATCAACCCATCTTTCCTGATTAGTTTCTGCATCAGTTAATTTAATTAAACCCATTTTGGGAATTTCAGACTCACGTCTGTCATCAAGCACAATACCGATCAAATCATTTTTCTTCCCCACGGCTCTTAGTATTTTTTCATAACCTTCATCCATAAAATCAGAAAGCAGAAAAACAATCGAGCGTTTTTTAATAGCTCCATTCATAAATTCCAGAGCTGCCCGCAGATTTGTTTTATTCCCTTCCGGCTCAAAGGAAAGTACATCACGGATTATTCTTAGAACATGTTTGTTCCCTTTTCTTGGCGGAACAAATTTCTCAACTTTATCTGTGAAAAGAATCAACCCAACTTTATCGTTATTTTTCAAAGCAGAAAAAGCAAGAATTGCACTTAATTCAGCAGCAACTCTCTGTTTTGTTTTTGAAAGTGATCCGAACAACTGTGAGCCGCTTAAATCAACCATTAAAATTACTGTGAGTTCGCGTTCCTCTTCAAAAATCTTTACGAACGGATGGCCAAAACGTGCTGTTACATTCCAATCAATATTTCTTATATCATCACCAAACTGGTATTCACGCACTTCGGAAAATTCCATTCCTCTTCCTTTGAAAACAGAATGATATTCACCCGAAAAGACTTGATTTACGAGTCCTTTAGTTCTGATCTCAATTTGCCTAACTAGTTTTAATAATTCTTTTGTGAGCATTTTTTACGGAACTTCAATTTTATTTAATATCTCACTAATAATTGATTCAGAAGTTATTTCTTCTGCTTCGGCTTCATAAGTAACCGCAACTCTGTGTCTCATTACATCGTAACAAATTGCCCTTACATCTTCAGGGATAACATATCCTCTTCTTTTAATAAACGCCATTGCCTTCGCACCAAGTGCAAGGTTTATTGAGGCTCTCGGTGAAGCACCATAACTTATCAAGTCACCCATATTTTCTAAACCAAATTCGTTGGGGGTGCGTGTGGCAAAAACAATGTCAAGAATATATTTTTCAATTTTTTCATCGATGTAAACTTCGTGAATTAGCTGTCGCCCCTTCAATATATCTTCCGGGGAAATAACCGCATTTGGGGTTCCAAGTGTATTGTTAATATTATGCCTCATTATTTTAAGTTCGTCTTTTCTATCGGGATAGGTAATTTTGATTTTTAACATAAACCTGTCCACCTGTGCCTCAGGCAGCGGATATGTCCCTTCCTGTTCAATTGGATTTTGAGTTGCAAGAACCAGAAATGGTTCTTCAAGCTTGAAAGTAGTTTCACCGATTGTTACCTGCCTCTCCTGCATTGATTCAAGTAAAGCACTTTGTACTTTTGCAGGTGCACGGTTAATTTCATCTGCAAGAATAAAGTTAGAGAAGATCGGTCCTTTTCGGATTAAAAAATTTCCATCTTTTTGATTATAAATTTGTGTACCAATCAAATCCGCAGGAAGAAGATCAGGGGTAAACTGAATTCTCTGAAACCTGGCTTTCATCGCCTGTGCAAGTGTTTTTATAGCAAGTGTTTTTGCTAATCCTGGAACACCTTCAAGCAAAATATGCCCGTTGCCTAACAAACCAACAATAAGCCTTTCAACCATTTCCTTCTGTCCTACTATTACTTTCCCAATTTCAGAAAAAAGTAAATCAACAAATGCACTTTCGTTTTTAATTTTCTCATTCAATTGTGCAATATCCACTGTAAACCTCTTGTTTAAATTTTTACTTTATATGGAATTTCATCCCTCATACTAAAATAATGAGGAATAAATACGATTAGACGAGGGCAAACATATGAATGTTGCGTTTTTTTATCAAGAAATCAATTAAAGACCTAAATTTGCTTCCAGGCTATTCCATATCAAGCCCGTTATTAAGATATTATGTAATTTTGAGTGCTATGTTAAGATTTTCATTTCTTTTTCTATTACTAGTATTATCTAAACCTGCTTTTCCACAGGAAAATTATGTTGCACTAATTACAAATCCGGAGATTGGTGCAACCGGAAATGCACAAAATCTCTTGCAAGCTGTTGATAGTATTAATCAAATCTCGAAAGTTTCACATGTTGTTGTGCTTGGAAATATTACAGCGAAAGGAATTTTTGATGAATTTATTTGGGCACAGGAAATATTGGATGGACTAATCCCCCCCTATTCAGTTGTTGGAGGAAAGAATGATTATGCATTGAGTGAAGGAAGAGGTTCGGAAATATCTTTGCTCTGGGGAGATAATAAAAATTTTATATCAAATAATAGCTTCAGTATGGTATGTCTGAATACCATCATCCCAGAATTTCCAAATAATAAATTTATCGCTAGCGAAACACTTAATTGGTTTGAAGAGAAGGTTTCAAAGAATAATTCCTCCAGGTTAATCACATTTTCGTTCAACCCGATAAGCAGTACGGAAAACAGTTTTGTTTTTTACGAAAAGATCGCAAACAAAAAAATATTTTCATTTGTAAGTAGAAGTGATGATAAGAATGTTAAGAAATCAGTAATTGAAGGACTTTATTTGAATAGAAATAAAGGTTGGGGTTATTCACTAATAAAAATTAAATCTGATTCACTTTTTATTGAAAATATTATAACAGAGAATACAAAAAAGAGAGAGGCAGCTAAAATTACATTCACTCCCGTTACTCTTGATATGCTTGTAAGAAATGATAGTAGGAGCACAAATCCAAATATTATATGGGAAAAGAATTATAGTAGAACTACCATTACAAGTTCTATATACTCTAACGGAAAAATATACCAGGGATTTAAAAATGGTTCTATAGAATGTACTGATGAATTAGGTAATGAAAAGTGGGACTATCAAACAAACGGAAAAATTTATTCTTCACCAATAATTGAAAAGGATTTACTTGTTGTTGCTACTAATGAAGGTGATTTGTTAACACTTAATGCGAACACCGGCAGTCTTGTGCAGGTAATTGGAATCGGTGAAACTATAACTTCTGAAATTTGTGTCGTTGATATTAAAGAAGACGGCGGAACTACTAAAGCAGTAGTTGTAGGAACAGCAAATGGAAATTTATACTGCTATAACCTTTATACATTGGAACCAATGTGGATAAATCAATCTGCGAACGATGGTATTAGCAATCGCATAATCTCCTCAATTGCGTGTACAGATAATAAAGTTATATTTCAAGATTTTAATGGATTACTTTATTGTGTAAGCGCTGTAAACGGTTTACTACTCTGGTATTGGAAGCCTCCTGTAAAAAACACGAATCCTCTTTTCAAAACTGATATTAATATTAAAGTTAACAATATCTACGTAATTGACGGAGGGGGTAACTTTCGATGTATTGATGCTCTGCTTGGAACAGAAAAATGGGGTATTAAAAATATTGACGCTTCTGGATTGATAACAGAAAAAAATAAATCAGAATTAATTATAACAACGAATAAAAATAAACTTTTAACTGTATCTACTAAACTCGGCAAAATTATAAATGAATTTGTTTTAACCCCTGAAGCAAAGAATGATATTATCACCGATTTTCTGTTGGTTGATGATAAAATTATAACCGGATTTTCAGATGGATCTATTTATGATACAAAACCAAAGCAAAAACCGAAATTAATATTTAAATCTTCATCCGCACCAATTGTTTCATTAATTAAAATTGAAAGTAAATGTCTTGTTGTAGATTATAATGGTAATTTAACATTCATCAGCATCTCTAATTCTAAATGAAAAATCTATTTGATGGTTTTATATTCGATATTGATGGAACATTAACATCAACGAACCAGCTCATCTTCAATTCTTTCAACTTTATTGCAAAAAAATATTTGAACAAAACTTTTTCCGATGAAGAAATTATCTCAATGTTTGGACCAACTGAAGATGAAATTTTAAAAGAATGGTGCAGTGACAGGTTTGAAGAGGCTAAGAAAGAGTATTACAATTTCTACAGCGATAATCATCATATCGCTTATGCTCACGAAGGAATGATTGAGATACTTTCTCACTTAAAATCCAACGGTTGTCCGCTAGGTGTATTTACAGGAAAAGGTAGGCGTGCTGCACTTATAACCTTACAAAAAATTGACGCCGAAAAGTATTTCGATTTAATTGTTACGGGTGATGATGTTGTAAATCATAAGCCTGATGCTGAGGGTATATTAAAATTTGTGAATCAGTTTAATTTAAAGAATGAAAAAGTCTTAATGATTGGTGACTCGGTTAGCGATGTAAAAGCTTCGCGGGATGCTGGGGTAAAAATTGCTTCCGTTTTATGGGATTGTCACAATGAAGAAAAAGTAAAACGTATGAACAGTGATTATTTTTTTAACTCGGTACAGGAATTGAGTAAATTTTTATTTGAGAATAGCTAAGGAATCACCTTATAATTGCCAATTTCTGTGTTACATCTTCGGTTTTTTCTCCCGCATTCATAATCACTTTGTATAAATAAACACCGTTTGCTAATTCATCACCATCTTCATCTCTGCCGTTCCAGTAAATTTTATTAAAATCGTATTTCAAATCTGCAGAGGTGAGTTTAAGTTCCTTAATCAGTCTGCCTGCAATAGTAAAAATTTTAATTTTAATTTCTTCGGGAATTTGAGTAAGCTTAAAAGTAAAATGTGTTTCACCGTTTGTTGGATTGGGGTAATTATAAACGTTAAGAATTTTTGCCTCATTTGAAACTAGAAAGAATTTATTCACACCATTCGAATCAACAATTTCTCCATTTGAATTTCGCCACAAAACCCTTAACTCGTATTCACCATCAGATAGAACAGGAGTAAAGTCAACAACAACCTTTGGATTGTTTTCGGCAAATTGGTAATTGATAATTGAAGTATCTGCAGGTATCAGTTCATCATTCAAATAAACCAGCACAGAAGTTGGATCGGTAATTGGTAAAAGTGATTGATCGGTTAGTTCAATATGTATTAACGGATTTGGTGAAATATATTCACCATCAAGAATATCATTTCCATCAATAGTAAGTTCAATAGTTGGTGTTGTGGTATCTGGTTTTACATAAAAAGGGATACTGAAGAAGTTATTATCTTCAAAAAGCTCGTACACCCTCTGATCAGGATCAATATTTATTTCAAACCTTTTTGATCCCGCCCCTTCGGAAGTATTGTATGTAAGTTCAAAGTATTTCTTTTCGTCTGGTTCTAGCAAGTTTATAAATTCATTCAGAACCATTTCTCTGGAATTATCCGGTTGAATGATATCCACTTTGACATTAAAACTATCAGCTTTACTTTCGCCAACATTATAAACAAAGAATTTTAGATTTACATTTTCACCAATT
>CBDUAV010000114.1:0-8526 GCA_965365225.1 uncultured Ignavibacteria bacterium
TTCATTTTTTTGCTTTATTAACCGACGTTTTTCTGCGTTCACCGATAACCCGGTACCATTTGTAATAAATCAATTGAATATCTGCATATTTATCCTTTATTAGCATCAGGAAAAAGGAATAATTTTCAACTGGAGTTTAAAAATGGCAAATAAGTTATATCGTTCAACAACAGATAAAATGTTGGGCGGAGTTGCAGGAGGACTGGCAGAATATTTTGATATTGATCCTACAATTGTCAGAGTGCTCTTCGTTGTTCTAACTCTGGTCGGAGGGGGTGGGATTCTAGCATATATAATTCTCTGGATTGTAGTTCCCGAGAAACCTTATCAAATCCCTAATATGCAAAGCGGTGACTCAAATGAGGAAAATCAAAACAAAAATAATTTCAATTCAGTTTCAAATGAAGAGGATTCACCATCAGGAAATTTTCAAATGAATGCCGCCGCACTTTCAACTGAAAAAGCAACTAAATCTATCTGGCTTGCTGTAATCTTAATAGCAATTGGTGGTTTACTGTTAGCTGATAATTTTTTTCCCAGGTTTGATTTTAGTGATTACTGGCCTGCAATTTTAATTGCAATTGGAGTAAGTTTACTCCTAAAAGCAAAAAGCTAATAATAATTTTAAAGAGAATTTATAATGAAAACATCACACATATTCTGGGGCTTACTTTTTATCGGTTTAGGATTACTAATTCTAATAAATAATTTTTCAACACTCTTTATGGATTGGACAACAATCTGGAAACTCTGGCCTCTGGTAGTAGTCCTGCTTGGTATATCCTTATTAGTTAAACATAAGTACGGAAAAAGTTTTATTGCGGGTTTGGCTGCAATAATACTTGCACTGGCAATATTCGCTAGTTTTAAAACGGCTACGAACTTTTTCAGAAACGATTTTGAAATAGTATTCGATGATGATGGTAACTATAAATTCGATATTACAGAGTACAGTGAATCGTTCGATTCATCTTTAACTTATGCAACCTTCAATTTTGATGCAGGTGCCGGTTCGTTTAATATTTCTGAAAGTACAAATAATCTTTTTGATGCAACTGCCGAAGGTAAAAAAGATGCTTTCAAGTTGAAACGAATTGATAAAGACAGCACATCTAGAATTGATTTTGGAATGTATGGTAAACTAAGATTTAATTTTGGTAACAGCTACAAGAATAAAGTACAAATGAAATTAAATCCTCAACCGGTTTGGGATTTAACTTTCGATGCAGGCGCTGCTTCAATGGATTTTGATCTCACAGAAATAAAAACAAGAAAAATTAAAGTAGATATGGGTGCAGCTTCTATCAACCTAAAACTAGGTGATAAATATTCGGAAACAAATTTAAGAATTGATGCCGGAGCTTCTGATATTGATATTTTTATCCCGGCCAATTCTGGATGCAAAATAAATACTGATGGTGGATTATCTTCTAAAAATTTCGATGAATTTGAAAAAATAAAATCAGATCACTACCAGACTTCAAATTTTGATGAATCTGAGAATAAAATCTACATCAGAGTGGATTCAGGTGTTTCATCTATTACTGTGAAGCGATATTAGATTATATAAACTTTATTTGCTTTTGTCTTCAACATCTTTATTATTTGTTTTGTCGCTGTTGATATAGTGAATTATTCCGTTTTCTCCGTATTCAATTTTGCCATCTTCAACAACTATTTTGCCGTCAATATAGTAATCAGAATTTATCGCTAGTGTCGCATTATTCTTTATTGTCATTTTACCTTTTAACAAACAGCTTTCATTTATTGCTTCATCATAAATTAAATTACCACCGTATTTTACAACCGGTGCCACCTGGAAAAGATATCCTTCTCCCGCAGGAACATTAACAAAACTTGTTACAGATGAATTATATTTAATTATTTTATTTGCTTCCGGTAATTCTCCTTCTACATCTCTAAAGCTTAGATTATGATATTCAGTATTATTATCAATTTTCAATTTAGCAGTTGCATTAGAATTAACATTTAGGTTAACTAACAAAAAATATTTGTTATCCGGATTATTATTCCTTTCAAAAAAACCTGCATGCCAATGATAATTATTATTGATTTTCTCTATAGAAAGAAAATCGTGCTTGGTGGAAGTTGATGGTATACTTCGATCGTTACTAATATTTATATACTTACCTGTGTACTTTAGTTCAAGCAACCTTTTTCCTAAACTACCTTTTAATCTGGGTGCCAGATTATTCTTTATCAAATACCACAATTCAGTTGGTTTTAAGTTTCTGTCTACTAAACCTTCCACCATATCAGATGTTCCGGTGTATGAGTTGTAATTCCAAAACATAATTCCCTTTACGCCATGAGCCAGTGCAAGCATAACAGTAGATTTTAATTCTTCTAATTCAGGAAATCTCCAAGTCTGCCAGTTACTTTTTTTATCGCGAATACCAAAGCCTTGCCCCACGTAATAAAAATCTGGTTGAAGATTATGAGCAATTGCAAATAATTGTCTTAATGATTCCAGTTTGGATGACACTGGTGGATTTTTTGTAGGAGAAAATGGATAAATATCTATCATTAGTTTTTGTGGCTGAGCCATATTAAAATACCGTACAAGCTGCGAATCACCATTTACAGTTATTCGCCAATCAGGGTAGAATTCAGTAATCAATGGTGCACCACCTTCACTTCTAACCAAAGAATCAACAAGACGCATTGGCGTATATGCATCTAGAGAGCTTGGTTCATCATTAGCAAACCAATATTTAATATTCTTCCAATCGGAATACTTTTTAACGTAGCTTTTTATGTTACGAACTGCTTCAGTAGTTTGTAAGGAATTTTCACTATTGAAATTTTTCCCTTCCTTGTCATACACTTCAACATAATCTATATAAAGTGTACATTGTTCATCATTACGGAGCCATTCTACCTGATATTGAATTCCGTTATCACCAAATCTATCCTTGTAAGTGTATTTATCAACAGAGTTCTGAGTGAATTTGAGATTATAACGATAAGGCGATAACTTAAAACTTTTAAAACTACCATCTGAAGGGAAATCCGATACCTTTAATGTTTTTTGTGCTAACACTTCATCAATTAAATCAAATTTACTTCCAAGAAGCCTTGCATATCTATGTACCACTTTTATTCTGCAAACATTTTCGTTTTTATTTAATCTTGAATTGTAATCAAGAGCCATTCGGTAGCTTACTGTGTAATCTATGCAGTCCCTACAGCCATACATCCATCTTTTATATCTTTTCTCCTGCTTGTAATGAGGACCGTACATAAGTGAACAAGATCGTGCGCTATAGTCTTTTGAAGACCAGCACAATTTGTTTTTCCATATTGCCTCCTTACCACATTTGTGCTTTATTCCAACGGCATCTTTGATTTTTTGATTCTCTTCTGCTTCCCATTTTGTATAAAATCCTGTAGCGTAATGCTGTATCCAATCTTCTTTACTGTCTGCATTGTTTGCAATTACATTGTATTTTGAAATATATTTTCGCGTCTCTTCATCTGCTCTGCATACTACTGTATTCATTCCCGACTTTTCGAAGGATTTAAATTCTTTTTCACCAGCTTCACGACTAAAAAATGCACCAATAATAAATTCTGAATTCTTTTGTGATTCTTCCTGTGCAAAAAGCAAAATATTACTTAAGAATATTGAAAGTAAGATTATGTATCGCATAGATTTACCTGCTTCCCTCTATTAAATTTCTTTGTATTAAAAATACGGATTATATCACTTTAGGAGGATCATCTTCCCTATTCCTGTGAAGACTGGAATGTTTTCTTTCTCTTGCACATAATTTTATACATTTTAATTGTTATTCTGAGCAATGCGAAGAATCTTACTTTATCACAAAAGATTCATCACCCAATCTTCGATTGAGTTCAGAATGACAATGGATAAAATTAACAAAATAAGCGTAGAGAAGCGAGAGGGTTTATCTTCTGGTTTTTGGTACCCAGAGATGCTTTTCCAGTTTTACACAGCCATTTTTATCAAACTCAACACCTTCACTACGGAGTAAATCTTCCATTAAATTAGGATCGCCAAAGTGTATTTTACCGGTTAAAGCGCCATACCTGTTTACAACCCTATGTGCGGGTATATCAGATCCACATCCATTTAAAGCCCAGCCAACAGTCCGTGCAGCAGATTTAATTCCACAGGCTTCGGCTATGTGTCCGTAAGTTGTAACTTTTCCATATGGTATTTTTTTAGTTACAGTATAAACTTTGTTAAAGAAATCCTTCTTTTCACGTTCTGCAGATTTTTTTCTTTTATCTAATCTTTTCTTCATTTGTAATTAAACATTTTCTGTCACTCTGAACGAAACGAGGCTGATTTCATATCTGGAGATTCTTCAGTCACTTCGTTCCTTTAGAATTACACTTAAATTGTCACTCTGAGCGGAGCGAAGAGTCTCCCACTATATTAGAGATTCTTCGGTCCTTACACTCCCTCAGAATGACTTACTCTGATCAACAAGAGTGAATCTGAAATTCTCAATTTATTTGTAATTGAAAGTAAACTCGGATAATTTCTATTGTAAGATTACAATTAACTTTAATTATGGCAAGCTTAAAAAGAAAAATAAAGTACTACTTTATCTGGATTAAAGAGCTATTCAGGTTTTGTCCCTACCGAAAAGTTAATATTGATAAAGAACATCTGTTTTTAAATATCGGGCATCGCGGATCACCTGTAAATGAACCAGAAAATACAATCCCGTCCTTAGAAAGAGCACTACGGGAAGGTGCGAATGCATTGGAAGTTGATCTTTGTGTTACTAAAGATAAAGAAGTAATCCTTTGGCACGATTGGAATCCTGATGAGCTTGTTGCGTTAATTAGAGAAGGTGGATTTGAACCTGAAGTATCATACAAACCGGACTTCCCCTCCCCTTTTAGCGGATACAGGATGAAAATAAGCGAGCTCGAATTAAAGGAATTCAGAAAGCATTTTAACTACATCAAGAAAGGTGAAGATGAACTCGTTGGTGCTTATATACCAACCTTTGAAGATTTTTTTAAGTGGTTAGCTGATAATGACAAAGTAAAATATGTTTTCCTGGATTTAAAGGTTCCTTCGGACGAAAAAGAGATGGTGCTTGTAATTCTTGATCAGCTTAATGAGCTTACTAACAAATATACTCCACACTGTAAATTTGTTTTAGAGACATTTTCAAAAGAAATAATTGAAACAGGAAAAAGTAAATATCCCGATTTAAATTACTGTTTGGATGTTCAGATTCCAGCAGGATTTATATTTTTCCCCTGGCTTCATAGCAGTATAAAAATTGCAGCTATGAATAATAATCCCATAGCGCTTGTTTTACGACCAAGGCAGATTACAATTGGCAATTGGATGACTTACAGACGTGTTATTCGTTTGGATGTTAGAAAGAAAAAAAGGCACAACAAAAAACGTCGCGGTAGAGAAATTGATTTTCTAATCGGTTGTACAATAAATGATAAAAAAGAGATGGAGTGTTTAATTAAAAAAGGAATAAACGGTCTCCAAACCGATTACCCGAGAAGGCTAACAAATCTTGTTAAACAATATGGGTTGAAGAGAGAATAAAATCTGTGGTTAAAACCACATTTAATATTTATTTACTATCCTCCGGCATATTTGTCATTCTGAGCAAAGCGAAGAATCTCGGAAATGATTAATTAGATTCTTCGGTCGTTTCATTCCCTCAGAATGACACTTTGATTTTTTAATTCTCGCTAAACTTTGATAGATACGCTTTAATAAATTTATTAATATTACCATCCATTACACCTTGCGTATCTGAAGTTTCTTCATCTGTACGGTGGTCTTTTACCATATTGTATGGATGAAAAACATAAGAGCGAATCTGGCTGCCCCATTCAATCTTCATTTTATTCTTTTCTACTTCATCAATTTCAGCCTGCTGTTTTTCCAGTTCGAGCTGATAAAGTTTGGACTTTAACATCTTCATTGCATTGTTACGGTTTTGAAGCTGCGATCTTTCACTCTGGCAGGCTGCGACTGTTCCAGTTGGAACGTGTGTAATTCGTACAGCAGTTTCAACTTTATTTACATTCTGACCACCCTTGCCACCTGCACGAAAAGTATCTACTCTGAGATCGGCTGGATTTATTTCTATTTCAATTGTATCATCAACTTCCGGTATAACGAATACTGAAGCGAATGAAGTATGTCTTCTTTTGTTCGAATCGAATGGAGAAATCCTCACCAAACGATGTACGCCATTTTCAGCTTTTAGATAACCATAAGCAAACTCGCCAGCTACTTCAACAGTTGCGCTTTTTATTCCAGCACCATCACCTTCAAGTATATCAAGTATTGTCATTGAGTATCCATTTTGTTCACCGTAGCGCAAATACATTCTTAAAAGCATATCAGACCAATCCTGCGCTTCAGTGCCTCCCGCACCCGAATGAATCGTGAGTAAGCAATTTTTATCATCGTCTCTTCCGCTAAGCATATTTTTAAATTCAGCGTCTTCAATGGATGTTAGAAGCAGGTCTAAATCTTTTCTAATTTCCCCGGTGAATGATTCATCATCCTCTGAAGCAGCAAGCTCAATTATATCTTTTACATCATTTGCCTGCTTATCTACCTTTTTCCAAAGATCAATCCAGTGTTCAAGACTTTTAATTTCCTGAAGAGTTTTTTGAGCTGCAATTTGATCATTCCAAAATGAAGGATCTGCTGAAGTTGTACGGAGTTTTTCTACCTTTGATAATTTTGAATCAACATCAAAGATACCCCCGAAGTTTATCTATTCTAAGTTTGTAGGTACTAAGTTCTTTTATTTCTTCTTCGTACATTTATTTCTCTTTTATAATAAGTCAAAAATTATCCCTATTCTATTTCCAATTCCATTCTAAGCAAAGCAGCAGCAAGAGTTTTACCTTGTGCATCATGTTTCAAAGAAACAGTTCCTCCGCCGCCTAAAGTATTATGAAGTAAAAAATTTAAAGCCCTTATGTTTGGTAAATCGAATCGATCAACCTTACCGTGACAAATACCTTGAAAATGTTTTTTAACCTTATCTGCAGTAAGATATTTCTCAATTATTTTATAGCTTTTATCATCATTAGCAATAATTCCAATGTTTGCTGCATCGCCTTTATCACCGCTTCGACCATGTGCAATATCTCTTAGCCTAATTTTGCTCATTTCAACTCCAATATTTTAACTTTTGGTGTAACCAGACTTTTAGGAATCAGAGCGGGCCAATAAGCAATTACGTCTTTCGGTTTTGGTCTGCCGCCAGCGAAACCTGTAACACTAGGTGGTCCTGTTAAAATTAAAGGAGTAATTTCCTGACCAAACCTGTTAACTGATTTTCTATCTTTTGCCCTAACAGAAAATCTTAATACAATTTCATTAATTTTATCTTCATCAAGTTCAGGAGCTAAGTTTTCGTGCGTTGCATTATATCCAATAAATTCAGAACGGATTTCATCAAACTGAAGCTCAAGATTTTGCAATCTTTTTCTAAGTATTCTATCTGCCTTTTTTGCTTTTGTAAGTGCCTGCGGCCAGGAATAAGTAAGTGTTCCTGTTGCACTGTAACCATTGTGATACGAACAAGAAACTTTGTAGAACTCTGTTTCCGGTTTACCTTTTACGTTGTAGACTTTAACTCTGTCTTTTCCTAAATCTTCAAGTTTGATTGATGTAAAATCAGCTACGCAATCCGGAGTAATGTAATCAGTTGGATCACCTATTTCGTAAACAAGCTGTTCTGCAATAGTATCGAACGAAACTTTACCTCCGGTGTTTTCGTGTTTTGTAATTATAACTTCACCATTTGGATATGCTTCCGCAATTGGAAAACCAATCTCGGCAAAGTTCTCAATTGATTCCCAATCACCTAAAAAATTTCCACCTGTAGACTGTGCTCCGCACTCTAATATATGCCCTGCGATAGTTCCTGCAGCCATCAAATCGTAGTTATTATTTTCCCAACCGAATTCATAAATCATAGGAGCGAGAGTTAATCCGGTATCGGTTGTCCTTCCTGTAATAACAATATCTGCACCTCTTTTAAGTGCTTCAACAATTGGCATTGCTCCAAAGTATACATTTGCACTCACCAGTTTATTTTTAATTATTGTAATTGGTTCTTTCGTTTCCATATTTTCGAGTGAGCAGCCTTTTTCAATTATATCATCCAGACAATTAAGAATGTTGTCTCCCAAAACCACAGCAACATCAAGTTTTCCAATATCCAAATCCATAGCAGCTTCAAGAATCGCATCCGCACATGCAACAGGATTTACTCCTCCACCATTAGTAATAACTTTTATCCCTTTCTTCATTGTAATTGGTAAAATCTTTTTCATTAATTCAACCAAATCAAGTGCGTAGCCAAGATTAGGATTTCTGTTCTTCTGCTTTTGCATAATGGACATTGTAACTTCAGCAAGGTAATCCATAACAAGATAGTCAATATCTCCTTTTGTTACCTGATGATAGGGTGCATCGATTAAATCACCCCAAAAGCCCTGTCCGGATGCAATTCTTATTTT
>CBDUAV010000115.1:0-8497 GCA_965365225.1 uncultured Ignavibacteria bacterium
TCTTCCAGCACAGGATTTCTTTGAGTCTGAGCAAAGGAAGAGGAAGTAAATCCAATCAGCGTTATCAAAAAGATAACTGAAAGAAAAAGTAAATGTTTTTTCATTTTAACCTCGCTGTAAATGTTAAGTGTTAACTAATTTATTTAAGAATACTCATTTTCTTTACTGAAATAAAATTACCAGCTTTCATTTGATAAAAATATATACCGGATGCTGTTTCTGAAGCATCGTAAGTTACTTTAAAAACGCCAGCAGATTTAACTTCGTCCAACAACACCGCAACTTCATTTCCTAAAACATCAAATACTTTTATAGTAACAGGTGAAGTCTCAGGCACTGAAAATTTTATGCTGGTTGTTGGATTAAACGGGTTCGGATAATTTTGTAACAACGCAAACTCAACTGGTAAAATTGATGATGTTTCATCAACGCTTGTTGGGGAACTCAGCCAACTAATAACTTTTTCTGCAAATAATGATCTCACCCCAGCCTCAGAGATAGTTTCAAATCCAAAAGTTGTAAAAACAACTTTGCCTACACCAATCATACCATTGTGAATGGCGCGAACTGCCGGGTACTCGTCTGGTTTCAGCCAGAAGTGTAATATATTAAATGCATCGGGACCACTTGCAGAAATCTGATTAGCATATTTTCCGATACTGTGGTTAATTGTGTTTGCACCTGTTCCACCCGTTAGTCTCAGTACATCAAGACTGTCTGTAATGGGATCTCCATCAATACCTTGTGTTATTTTTGCCGAGTGTTCTTTAAGTACATAAGATGAGTGCAGATAGTTATTAAAAAAATTATGGGTTGTGCTAGTATAATATGGACTTGTGGGATCAGCCATTTGATAAGCTAGGTCAACACCATTTAAATACAGGTTGCCACCATTATCAAGAAATGTAATTAAGGCATTCATTTCATCTGTAGATATTCCGGGCTCGGTGGCCGCAGTATTCCAGATTATTTTATCAAATGTATTTATGCTCGCAACATTAGCAGGTATAAAATCACTTGTTATTATTCCATACTCGGAAGCAAGGATTATCAATTCATTTTCCATGTAATTTTCATAGTCGTTACCACCATCATCATCAACTACTAAAACATCTAAACCGAAAGTTGTGTATCTGAATTCAGCACTACCGAATGAGCCCTGGTCTGATAGGAACTGAATTGTTGTCTTTCCATATCCGTTTACAGAATTTGCGTTCGCTTCGATCTGTATAAAGGTAGAATCGCCTGGATTAATAGTAACCGTATCCGCTTCACCCAAGTTGAAAGTGCCGTTAACAGTCGTAAAAGTTTGTGTCCATCCTGAAGGACCATCAAAACCTAAAGTAATATTATAGGTGTCAGGGAATAGACCAATATTTTTAATATAGGCTGTATATTCTGCTGTCCCTGATGATGCACCGAAATAATATTTATCAAGTGTGTTGATTGATGCCATATAATTTCGATTAAGATTGTGCATGTTTGATTGATAAATTTCTTTTGTGTTATCATCCTGTATAAATGCCACTACACGCATACTATCAAAATTAACTGATTGTAAAAATTCATTCGTGGGGACATAACTTAAACTAATAGTAACAGAATCTCCCGGATCGGGGATAGTAAAAGAACTTCCTCCAGCATTAGGCAGCATCTTACGGCATATACTATAAAAAACAGACTCACCATTACCCCCAGGTGGAGATCCAAAGTCAATTGTTTTTTCAGTTAGCGCCACTCTTAATTTAACATTGCCAAATGTAGTAACATCAGTAGGATCCCTAATTATTTTTACAGCTACTTCTATAAGATTATTTGATATTACTCCTTGTGAAATAACAATATTAAAAGGAGCGAATTGAGCATTGCCGTTTGTTACGGCAGTTGTAAAGGCAGACAATGTTTCATTAATTTGAACTCCATTAATATCAATCCAGGGAACATAATTACAACCATAATAATTTGTTCGTGTTGTATTATCGGCTTGATTGAGCAAATACATTGGGTCACTGGCTCCGGGCCACCATACATTATAAACAATGTGCGAAATCAGACCTGAATTAACATAATTATTAGTTGTATTTGTGTACCAAGCGTTGTTTAATGTTGCACAGGGTCCACATGAAGCATTTGTAAATCTTTCAACCAATGATTTTTTATCATAACCTGAGGTTTGAAAAATAAAACCGCAAATAAATAATATTATTAAAATCCTTTTCATTTTCTCCTCTTGATTTTAGATCATTAAAAGTTACATACAACTTTATCTTAAAGTAAGTAGCGCTGCTACTTTAGTATGCTCATTTTTTTAACTGAAATAAATTCACCGGCACGCATATGATAAAAATAAATACCAGATGCAAGATTTTCTGCATTGAATGTTAATCTGTAGGTGCCCGCCTTTTTAACCCCTTCTACCAAACTTACTACTTCACTTCCTGTTAAATCGTATATTTTTATACTTACAGGGCTTTCCTCCGGAACTGAATACTGAATAGTTGTCGTTGGATTAAAAGGGTTTGGATAGTTCTGTGCCAAATCATATTCACTTGGAATTCCGGAAAGGATTTCTTCCACTGTTGATATGATATCTATCGTAAATACATCATCACTTACATCAAATACAGTTCCATCTGCAGCATTCGTAATTCTTATCAAACATTCATCCGAAGAATCCTGTGCAGTTACTGTCCATGGATATGATCCAGTATTCGGTGTTGATTCAATAATTGTTGTCCAGTTAGATCCGTTGTCCACACTTAATTCTATTTTCACATCGCTTACATTTACACCTGTCCAGGTTATATCTTCTGATTCACCAACTACCCAAACTTCGCCACCATTTGGAGATACAACTGCTACACTTGAATAGTTAAGCCAGTTTGATAGCATGTAATCGTAATTTTGGGACATAGCTGTATTATCAAACCTATAGGGGCGACCTGCAATGTAAATGAACGATCCTTCATTATCTTTTTGAATTCTGAACCCTGCAATCCAGTTGGTCGATACATTATCATCAAAAATTGGAATTGCTTCGGAAGAAACATCTAATAGAGCAAATTGGTTTCTATCATTAGTTCCTCCTGCAGTAGGAATATTTACAAGGCTGTCTTCCAAAGCAATTAATTCAGTTAGTGCCAGCAAACCTGAAAAGGAAGTTATGCCACAATAGTTTTGTAAATCCGTATCAAAGAATTCTGCCCCTTCTCTTGTAGCAAGTAAAAAGTTTCCGCCATCTTGCACATAACTTAATACTTGCTGAGGATTATAAAACGCTTCGTCGCCACCGTAACTGTTGCCAATCCAAATTACTTTGTGGTAAAGTTTTAAAATTGAAGTTGGGATGGTTCTATTAATTAAATTTACCTGTTGAATATTTGAATTGATACTGTAGTCAAAACACTGATCTCCGAATAAATCCCATACATCAACTTGGTTGTTTCCAAAGCATGCTGAGCTGCTGTAAAAGTTTTCCATTTGTGTATTATAAGTTGCGTATGCAATTCCGTTAACAACTAAAATGTTGGATGTGTTTCCTAAAACAGTTATGTAATCATCTATCACACGGGTATGCTGATCAACCCCATCGCTTACTGTTAATGAAACAGTATAAGATTGTTCATCTGTAAAATTCCAAACGGGATTTTGATCATAGGAATCAATAGTCCCATCATTATTAAAATCCCACTCCCATGTGTTAATTGAAGTTGAAGTAGTAGCAGAAGAATAATCAGAAAATGTTACTGTTAATGAAGAGGCTCCTAAAGTTTCATCAGCAGTAAATGCAGCATTCACCCTATCGGTGTAAATAATATCAGCCATCACGGATTGATACATTTCCTGTGAACAATGATCTTGAATAAATGCAACTACTCTTATACTGTCGAGATTTACCTCTTGCAGAAAATCTGCAGATGGTATATAGGACAAGCTTAATTCAACAGAATCACCCGGTGCTGGGACTTCAAATGAAATACCATGAGCATTTGGAAGCATCTTCCTATTGATACTGTAAAAATGTGTCTCGCCATTGTTGCAGCATGGATTACTCAAAATTTCAACTACTTTTTCAGTTAAAGATACTCGCAGCTTTGGATCATCAAAGGTAGTCATATCGCTTATATCTCTTAAAATTTTCACTTTAACATCAATAACATCATTCGGTAATCTTTCAGGAGTAATTACTATTTTGAAGGGAGAATATTCCGCATTTCCTGAATTAACGGCATTCATAAACGCGGTTTGGTTTGTTGCAACATTGACGCCATTGATTTCAATCCAAGGGACAGCATTACAACCATAATAGTTGGTTCTTAAATCATTATCCGCCTTGTTTAAAAGATGCATTGGATCACAGTCGGAAGGCCAGTAAACATTATAAACCAGATGGCTTATTGATCCGGAATTAACCAACCCTGCAGTAGTAGCGTTATACCAGGCGTTGTTTATCGTGGCACAGGGACCACATGAGCAATTAGTAAAACGTTCTACTAAGGATGATTTATCGTAAGCGCTGCTAAGAAAGATGAACCCGCTTAAAATAAAAAGAGTAACAATTTTTCTCATCTCTCCATTCTCCTCTATTAAAGCTTATAAATATTTGAATTTTAACTTAAAAATATCTTTAATTAAATGTGGAGCCTGTCTGAAAGACCTCTTTTGTATTAGTGTTTTGTATAAAAGTAACTGCATTAATCTTTTCAAGATTCCAATTTGATAGTAATGCATCTTTAAACTCATAAGAAATCTCACCAGCGTTTATAAGATTACGAAGCGCTTCACCATCATTGGAAGGAAACATCAATCTCAATACATCAAAAAATTTTCTTTCTCCATTAGAACCAGGTGCTTGGTCAAATTCAATATCTGTTTCTGTTATAACACTGTGTATTACTATTTCATCTAGATTAATTCCAACTGTATCAAGAAGTGCAATTGCAACATCAATTACATAATCACCTTCAAGATTTCCACTAATTGCAACATCAAATCTTGGTGTAGTTGAGAGTCGTGTATCAATTGCTGCTTTAACGCTTGCTGAGTCTGTTGAAATTGGTCTTGTTACACCATCTAGAATAGTAGTGGGAGCGAAAAGAATTTGATAATATTCCATTCTTTTATCACAAGCTGCTTTGTTTTCCAGGTAAAATGGATCACTGCTGGAAGGAAAATCGGTTGGAAATTTTACCACAACAAGTTTGCTTCTTCCATAGGTATAGTTTGAAAGAGATTCTATTATTCTATTGGAAACAACACACGGATCACAGCTTACATTTGCAAAATCTTCGAGTAAAACAACTTTATTTGCTGCTGAAAATTCCGGGGCAGGTACTATACGAAGATTTAGGATTACATTTCCGGTGGGAACAATATCCTCTGGCGATGAAGGTGGATTAGTTTTGCAGCTTAATAATATTGATGCTAACCCGAGGATAAGTAAAAAAGAATATTTTCTTTTAATTACATCCATATCTAATATTCTAACCCCTATAAACTCATTTGCAAATTTCAAATATTGTGATTAACAAATTATTTATAATACCCTTTAAAACAAAGGTATTTACTTGGTAAAATAACCTGATTATCGTTCAAAATCCTCACAAAAGTGTTCTTTATTAAATAATATGGTTGTTCAGATTATCTTAGAATTTGTTGATTTATTGAAGATTTACATAGTATTATTTAACGTGTCTTAATGGCGACAAAATCATTGCATGTTTGTTTTTACTATTGGAAACATGGTATTCAGAATTCCGTTTTATTTATCACCAAGAAATATTATTTAATTAGCAACTATAAATTTTTGATGAGATTTTTATGAAGCTTATAAGCAGTTTCTTATTTTTTTTAATATTTGTTTTAGGTTGCGCCCAGCCTAATCCTACAGAAGGTAATTTGAATGGCAATAGTCCACCGGAAATAAATTCTATAATTACAGATCCTGTTTTTATTACAGTCGGCACTACGGCAAACATTACAGTAGACGCAACAGATCCCGACGGTGATGCACTTTCTTATTCATGGGTTGTTGCGCTTGGAGATATAATCGGATCAGGAAACCAGGTTAAGTATACTGCTGCTTATTGCTGTGTTGGCGTAAACACAATCCATATAGAAATTAAAGATTCAAAAGGTGCATCAGTTAAAGGTAGAATTGATATTGAAGTAAACCCATAGGAATTAATGTTTATAAGAATCATACTATTATTAATCTTCATTTTACTTTCCGTGGAGACTATATTTTCGCAAGCATGCTGCACAGTGGGTGCTTCGGTTTCCAGCGGTGTTGAAAGGGGAGCTATTCATGAAAATAATTTTTCAGCCGCACTTATATATCAGCATAACATTTTAAATGATACTTACCAGGGAACAGATAATATTGATGACCCTTTAAATCGTAAATCTACTGTTAGTGATTTTTATTTAGAATTGGAATATGGTTTGGTTGAAAAGGTTTCTCTGCTTTTGATGGGCGGTTATACGAATAAAAGCAGGACAACTACCTTCTTCGATAACGAGCTTAACACAAATAAAGAAATTACATTTACAGGACAGGGGCTAACTGATATAGTTATACTTGGAAAGTACGAGTTAATTTCACCCAATATTTTATCGCCGCTGTCAGTTAACATAGGCGGCGGGGCTAAACTTCCAACCGGAAACTATGAGCAGGAAAATAACGGCACAAGGCTTTCTATTGATTTGCAACCCGGAACAGGAGCAACTGATTTACTGCTTTGGGCTCACGCTGCATACTCTTTCCCAGTTATTAATTTAGCGTTAAACGCAAACTCACTCTACAGGTACACAGGATCTAACCTGGATAACTACCGCTTTGGGGATGAACTGCTTGCATCTTTAAACAGTACTTACAGCGTAGCAGATTTTCTAGGAATTAATCTTCAATTGTTAGCAAGGTTTTCAGATAAAGATTTCTGGAACGGCAGATTGCTACCAAGCACCGGTGGGACATATATTGATTTAACCCCCAGTATGGTTTACTCGGAGGGAAGTTTAAATCTTAGAGTATTATTTCAACTTCCTCTTTACAGAAATGTTCAGGGAATTCAACTGGCTGTTTCAGAAAAATTAGGTGCGGAAGTACGGTACTTATTTAATTTAAATTAAAAAACCGTTATCCCTTTTTGAAGAATAACGGTTATTAGTTAGAAATTATTAACTATTAATAATCTGATTCCATGTTGCCTTCTGCATGAGCCATCCAAAATCCATTTATCCCAAATATTTTAGTATCGGACCATGTAGAAATTCTCAAGGTCATTGCATCCCTGGAAACTGAGAAAACTTCAATTTTGTAGCGTATGTTTGTCTGAGAAGTTGCATCAAGTAATGTTACACCCACGACTACATCAGGTTTAACTTCAAAAGGTTCCGGAAATTCGACTGATACAAGAACACTTCTGTCACCCTGATTTTCTGCAAGAGTATAGCCTTCAGTGTTAGTGTTCGCACTCCAGGTGCCGCTTTGCACCATTGTTTGTGCAAATGCTGAAAATGCTAATCCCAGAACAGCAACGATTAATGGAACATAAATAAGTTTTTTCATTAGTGCCTCCGATTTATTGATGAACTATAAAGTAATGAGTTAGTCTGCTATGCAATATAATTAATATGTAATAAAAAAGTAATTATAGTCTTTATTATTAATAATGATCTTTCTTTTAACTTTTTAAAAATGGATTTTTTCAGCCCCCCCACAACCAACTCATATGAATGATCAATCCAATCAAATATTTCTTTGTTAGGAATGGAACTATCAATAATTACAGTATTCCAGTGTTTTTTATTCACCTGCCTGCCGGCAGGCAGGTATGCCATCCGGGCTGTACCGATTCATATTCTTCTCGCAACTCAATTACTTTCTCCGGATTGCATTTAAGATTAATTGAAAGAGAAATTAGCTCTAGTGGCGCAATTAAAAATATTTTTCCCATAACTTTAAACACTAGAGTCACTTCATCAAATGGGAATTCTTCCGTCACCCCTTTTTTCTTTAAACAATATTCTCGTATTTCTTCTATGTTCATTTAATGTATAAAGTAATTTCATCCATTAACATAAAAATATTGATATTTAATCTCATACTTTTAGCAAAACAATAAAACTTAAGATTTGAAGCGGCTTTTTTGTTATTTTTAACAAACATTTGCTGAAGCAATTTATGATTGTCTACCTTGATAAAAGTTACTTATCTATTGAAGATGCCTGCATTTCACCATTGGATCGCGGCTTTCTTTTTTCCGACGGTGTTTATGAAACAATACGCACATACAACAGAAAAATCTTCAACTATGGTAATCATCTCGAAAGACTGAAAAGGAGCCTTGCTGAACTCAAAATTGATTTTTCCGATTTTGATTCGATAGACAAAATCATCTACAATCTGGTTAAAAAGAATAGAATAAAAAACGAATTTTTAGTTTACCTTCAAATAACGCGCGGCAGTGCTTTCCCCCGGACACACAAATTTCCA
>CBDUAV010000116.1:0-8149 GCA_965365225.1 uncultured Ignavibacteria bacterium
AAATGTTCATCTAACTTTCCTTCAATTACTTCATCGGCTGCTTTTACAATTAGATCTGCTTTTTCTGCCGGTAAAGTTCCCAGTTCTTTGTTTGTAAGTGCTGCTGCTTTTTTCAAAATACCTAGTGCGCGAATTAATTCGCGTGGAAATTTGTCTCCGCCAATTTTAAAATTCATCAATGACCTTGCTGTTTGCGCACCATAATACATATTTGAAGGAACTTTAATTTCTCCCATTGTATCTTTTTCAATTCTGTATTCCATTTTAAATCTCCCTGCTAAAGTGAAGTATTTCCCGCAAAGCGGGATCAGCCTCGGGCTGAAATTTTAAATAATCTTGCTAATTGTTACTCGAAATTTACAATTATTTTAAATTGATAGTAACCGGCGGAGATTGGGATAGAGTAAATGCTATCCCCTATTATTCAACAACTCTAAGAATTGGATATACATTTCTTTGTTTATCAACATATGGCGATCGCTCGTAAAAAAAATCTAATCTTGCACGCGGATCATGTTTAAAAGCTTTATCATTTACCAATCTAAGTTCAAATTCTTTTTTCAAATCTGGATCGCCTACAAGCATTTCCTCTGCAATTTTTTCCATTACATAATCTTCGTAATATTCTTTTTCTTCAAAAATTTGGTTCATAAATCCCCATCGCACATAAGAATCGGCTGATTTCGGTTCAAGCAGATTTACAATTACCCTCACAGATTTCTGGTTCGTAGAAATATAAATCATATCTCGATCAAGAGTTATTTCATCTTTCAACATTTTACAATCAAAATTTACTCTTTGCCTGCCTTCATAGGGTGCACTGTCAAATTCCACATTAAATAATATGTATTTTTCAACCGTTACAGAAGTACCTGCACTAAATAGATCAGTTTTAACATTATGTAAACCATTCATTTTATAAGCAAAATTTTCCCATTCTAACGGAATTAAATATCCTTTTGGAATTCTCACTGAGTCGGTAACAACAATTTCATTGTAATATTTAACAGTAAAGTCTTTTTTATTATTAGTGTAAACTAGTTTTTTAATTCCGGAAATTGAAGATGGTTCCCAATAGTATTCATACCCTTTAAAGTTTTTCAGTTCAAACTTTTCCGATCTATCATAGGCTAACGGAAGATAGTCTTCTTCACCCGTATAAATTTTTGTTGATTGTTCATCTGCCTCTTTATTTAGATTTATCAGCGACGCAGCATTGTTATAAATAAAATCTAACGTGGTTTCAAGCATAGCTTTTGTTGAATACACTCTATCCTTGTATGGTTTAATCATGTGTGTTTCTATTAAGAGTGACGGTCTGTTTTGAAGTGCAAAATATCCGGTTGAGAATCTCGGTGTTGCCGGCCAATAGATTAACCCACCATCCAATCCTATATTCCATTCTTTTAAATAAATGTATGGATGAATAAAATATCCTTTATCCAATACTCCCTTTTCTAAATAGGGGACAAAATTTTCCTTAAGCCATTTGCCTGTTTGATGATAAATATTTTTCGACCACTCGAGTGAATAAGTGACTGTATACTGATAATCAGCACCATCTGTTGTATGCGTATCAATCATAAAATCAGGTTGATATTTATTAATTAAACAGAGCATCCATTTCATTTCCCGCGCATCTGCTTTCATCCAATCGCGGTTTAAGTTTAAATTTTGTGCGGTTGTTCTCCACCCCATTTCCTCTGGTCCGTTTTGATTAATTCTGTTGTATTTGCCTTTTCGTTCATGTCCATCAACGTTAAAAATAGGAACAACAATAATATTTAGACTATCCAGCAGATATTCTTTTTCTTTTGTGATTAATATTTCACGCAACAAAATCATTGAAGCATCTTTACCTTCAATTTCTCCGGAGTGAATTCCATTTATTATTAATACAAATGGTTTATTTCTTAATTTTTCCTGTATGTATCCACTTTCTGATAAAGTTAAGAAGAACAATTCTCTGCCCTGCGGCGACTTTTCAAACATATTGATACTCACATTGTTGGAGTGGATAACCAGGTCTTCACAATAATCTCTTGTTTGTTTATAGTTTGCGGTGGAAATATATCCGGACTTTTCAAAATAGGTTTCCCAATTAAAATCTTTTTGAGCAAAAGAATAACTGCAGGTAATTAAAATCAAAATGGAATAGAAAAGATATTTCATAATTAACTCATCAATTAATTATTAGCCTTTTAGAGAATAAATTTTTGAGTTTCAAGATTAAAAATAGCAATTAACACATACCTAAACTTACATTGCAAAGTGTAAAAATTATATTCTATCCTGTAAAAAGAACCAATCGAAAAAAATAAAATCAAGGGAAAACAATGGGTCAAAAATAAAGTTCTTCATATTTCACTTGTAATCACCGTTTATCATCTCCAAACTCAATTATTAAATAAAATAAATAGTTTCTAAGCGTTCAGGTACTATGTTTGTTCCTAATAAATGAATTTCTTTATCTGGAATATTTTTCTATGTTAGTCTTCATCCAATCAATACTGGAGTAAAATGCAAATACCTCAACTCGACCGAAGCAATTACTTAAAGGGACTACTTATTACTGCACGCAAAGATGAACAGCTTACCGATTCGGAAAAAAATATGATACGTAAATTATCTGAGAGACTTGGATTCTCAGTCGATTTCTTTGAAGAAACAATAAATAACCTACTTGAAAACAAATACATTAAAGATGATCCGATTGTTTTTTCAGAACAGAATATCGCAAAGTCTTTTATTGAAGATGGACTGAGGCTCTCACTTATTGATGAAACTGTTTCCACAGATGAGCTCAACTGGCTGAAACAAACTGCCAATGCTAACGATATAGAAGAAAAGTGGGTTGATGAACGCTTGAAAGAATTCAAAACCAAACCTCATTTACTCGGCAGAATGGATTTTGCCCTTTATTCTTTGATTTAGACTTTTAAGATTTTCCTTCATCCCGCTATAGCAGCAATATATTTATTGTTGTTTAGCTCTCTAATCTCTAATTTTCAACAGAAAATTTAATTTTTATCTACTTGCAACAAACAGATTATATTCCAGAGGTATAACAATGAAAAAAATGAAAGCATTGGTTAAAAAATATGCAAAACCTGGTATCTGGATGGATGAGGTTCCTGTTCCTGATTATGGGCCGAATGATGTTTTAATTAAAATTCATAAAACTTCTATTTGTGGTACGGATATTCACATTTACAACTGGGATGAATGGGCTCAAAAAACCATTCCTGTTCCTATGCACATTGGGCACGAATACGTTGGAACTATTGAAGCTTTTGGTGATAACGTTCAGGATGTAAAAGTTGGTGAATTGGTTAGTGGCGAAGGACACATTGTTTGCGGACACTGTAGAAATTGCCGTGCGGGCAGAGGACATCTTTGTCCAAACACAACCGGAGTTGGTGTAAATCGCCCGGGATGTTTTGCAGAATTTCTCGTGATTCCTGTTTCAAATATCTGGCATTGCGATCCGAAAATTTCAAAAGATGTAATTTCTGTTTTCGATCCTTTCGGTAATGCTGTACATACTGCTATGTCTTTTGATGTGCTCGGAGAAGATGTTCTTATCACAGGTGCTGGTCCAATAGGAATAATGGCAGCCGCTGTTGTTAGACATTCAGGTGCAAGGAATATTGTTGTTACAGATATGAATCCTTACCGTCTTGAACTAGCAAAAAAAATGGGTGTTACGCGCGCTGTTAACGTAAAGAAGGAAAAACTTTCAAATGTTGTTGAAGAATTGGGTATGGTTGGCGGATTTGATGTGGGATTAGAAATGAGTGGAAGTATTCATGCTTTTAATGATATGATTGATGTCATGTATCACGGTGGAAATATTGCGCTGCTAGGTATTCTACCCTCAAATGCCGGAGTTGATTGGAACAAAATAATTTTTAACGGAATTACAATTCGCGGAATTTACGGCAGGAAAATGTTTGAAACATGGTACAAAATGCAATCAATTGTACAATCCGGATTGGATATTACTCCGATAATTACTCACAAATTTAAAATTGATGATTACTTAGAGGGATTTGAAATAATGAAATCGGGGAATTCCGGAAAAGTAATTCTTAATTGGTTGGACGATTAAAAACAAAGGATAAAAATGAAAGAAGAAACAAAAAATTATTACTCAGAAATTCTAACAGGAATAGAAAACGAAGGTCTATATAAAAAAGAAAGAATAATTACCAGTCCGCAAAGTGCAAATATAAAAGTTGCAGACGGGCAAAAAGTTTTAAATATGTGCGCAAATAATTATCTCGGGCTATCCAATAATCCGGAAATAATTGAAGCGGCAAAAAATAGTTATGATGACTGGGGCTACGGTTTGTCTTCTGTTAGATTCATCTGCGGTACACAGCAAATTCATAAAGAGCTGGAAAAAAAGATCTCAGAATTTTTGGAAATGGAAGACACTATTCTTTACACTTCCTGTTTCGATGCAAACGGCGGTTTGTTTGAAACAATTCTCACTGCGGAAGATGCAGTCATAAGTGATGAACTAAATCACGCAAGTATAATTGATGGTGTGCGCTTGTGCAAAGCAATGCGTTATCGCTATAAGAATAATGATCTGAATGATTTGGAAGAAAAATTAAAAGAAGCTAAATCTAAAAATGCCAAGCAGATTTTAATTGCCACTGATGGTGTTTTTTCAATGGATGGTTACATAGCAAACTTAAAAGGCATTTGCGATCTTGCCGATAAATATGATGCAATGGTAATGGTTGATGATTCGCACGCAGTCGGTTTTATGGGGAAACATGGCAAAGGCACTCATGAGCATAACAATGTTATGGGAAAAATTGATATTATAACTGGTACGTTGGGTAAGGCACTAGGTGGTGCAAGCGGGGGTTATACAAGTGCTCGTAAAGAGATTGTTGATTTGCTTAGGCAGAGATCACGACCATATTTGTTTTCAAATACAGTTGCTCCTTCTATTGTCGCTGCATCCATTAAAGTCTTGGATATGCTTAGTTCCACAACTCATTTAAGAGACAAGCTGGAAGAAAACACAAAATATTTTAGAGAAAAAATTAAAGCAGCAGGCTTTGAAATTAAAGAAGGTGTACACCCGATTGTTCCTATTATGTTAGGTGATGCCGTTCTTTCGCAAAAAATGGCAGCGCGATTGTTAGAAAAAGGAATTTATGTTATCGGCTTCTTTTACCCGGTTGTTCCAAAAGGAACAGCAAGAATAAGAGTCCAGATTTCAGCGGCGCATTCAATGGAAGATTTAGATTTTGCGGTTGAAAAGTTCAGTGAAGTGAAAAAAGAAATGGCGATTTAACCTCAGTTGTTATGAGTGAAAGGATAGAAATTCAACAAGGTGATATAACAAAACTAGATGTTGATGCAATTATAAACGCAGCAAATACAAGTCTGCTCGGCGGAGGTGGGGTGGATGGTGCAATTCATCGCGCTGCAGGGCCAGAACTTCTTGAATACAATAAAAAACTAGGCGGCTGCAAAACTGGTGAAGCGAAAATCACACCTGGCTTTAATCTTCCGGTAAAATATATAATTCACACCGTTGGTCCTGTTTGGAATGGCGGAAACAATAATGAAGATGAGTTCCTAGCAAGTTGCTACCGGTATTCATTAAAACTCGCAGCAGAAAATGAAGCTAAATCAATTGCATTTCCTGCGATCAGCACAGGTGTTTACCGATTTCCTTTGGAAAGAGCTGCTAAGATTGCAGTTGAAGAAGTGGACAAATTTTTGAATCAAAATAAATCTATAGCGAAAGTGATTTTCGTTTGTTTTGATAAAAAAAATTTTGATATTTATTCACGCTTACTTAATCAATAACTAAAAAACAGGAATAGAACAATTTATGAAGTTTAAATCGATAGTAAATGTATTTTACATTTTTGTATTGTGGCTGATTGTAACCGCTTGCGGCACAAATAAAGAAGATGAAATAATAGGCAAATGGAAAAACGACAACGGGAATTTAATTGAGTTCCGGGAAGATGGTGTTGTAACTGGTTTAACTAAAAATGTAAATAAAGAGCTAGTTGATGGGACTTATAAAATCAAAGATGATTCATTGTTAATAGAATTTATGGTTATACCGGAACCAAGAAATATTAAAGGCGATCTAGATTTTCTAATTCTAAAGTTAAATGCGGATTCACTTATTTTAGACACAGACCTTGGCAGCCTGAATTACTGGCGTACTCTATAGTTAAATCACAAACTAAAATACATTTTATACTCGAAAGGATGAGGCATAGTACCTATTGAATGAACTTCTTCCCGCTTAACTTTTATCCATTGTTCAAGAAGTTCATTTGAAAAAATGTTACCGCGTTTTAAAAATTTGTTATCCGCTTCAAGTGCATCCATTGCTTCAGCAAGATTTCTCGGAAGAAAATGTATTTTATCAATCGAAACATCTTCTAAAAAGTTCTTATCATATGGACCAAAACCTTCCTTTACCGGATCTATCTTATTTACTATTCCATCTATTCCGGCTAATAAAATTGCTATCATTCCAAAATAAGGATTCATTGTTGCATCGGGTGGACGGTATTCTATTCTTGTTTCATCAGGATTAGTTATATAACTAGGTATTCGAACTGCAGAAGCTCTGTTCCCCTGTCCAAATGTAAGTGCAACCGGAGCTTCAAATCCAGGTACTAATCGTTTGTAGGAATTGGTGCTTGGATTAGCAAATGCGGATACGGCCGGACCGTGTCTTAACAAGCCACCGATAAAATATTTTCCTGTTTCACTAAGATTTGCATAAGCACCTTTTTTGTAAAAAATATTTTTGCCTTTTTTTGTTAAATAATGATGGAGGTGCAAACCATTGCCAGCTTGTTGATACATTGGTTTTGGCATTAAAGTTATGTGCAGTCCATGCTTTTCTGCAAAATTGAAAAGTACATATTTTGTAGTTACAATATTATCGCCCGCTGAAAGAAGATCGGAGAAATAAGTTTCAATTTCCTGCTGTCCTCTTTCACCAACTTCGTGGTGATGATATTTTACTTTCACACCCTGCTGGATTAGCAGCTTTGTTAGCTGATCACGAAAATCATCGTACTCATCAAAAGGATTAGCTGCATGGTATGCTTTTTTATAAAACTCTTCAACGTGCTCAACTTTGTAATAAGAAGTTGATGTGCGAGTATCGTATTCAACATTTGAGAAAATATAAAACTCAAATTCAGGTCCCCACCAGCTTTTATCTGCACCGGTGACTTTCTTCAGCAGCGCCTCTGCCAGTTTCGCCAAATATCTTCCATCTTGGTTAAAAGGTGTTCTTTTATCATCAGTTAAAAGAATATGCGAGAAAAAACTCAGAGTTGGAGCTTCACGGAACGGATCTATTGTTGCGGTTTCCAAATCGGGCATAAGTATCATATCACTGTTCTCAACTTTTCGAAAACCATAGCTAGACCCATCGAATCCAACACCTTCAGCCACAATTTTTTTTAAAGTGTCTTTATAAACAGGCAGTGATACGTGATGCAATCTGCCAACAAGATCCAATGCCTTTAAATCGATCACCTGAATCTTTTTATTTTTAATTATTTGCTCACACTTAACAATCTGTGATTTGGAAGCCATAATAAATTCCACTTATTAGTGATTAAATAATCTACCCTCCAAAATTTACTGCAGATATTCCCGGGAAAACTGCAGTTGTATCCAATTCTTCCTCAATTCTTAATAGCTGATTGTATTTTGCAATTCTGTCCGTACGTGAAAGTGAGCCGGTTTTTATCTGTCCTGCATTTGTCGCTACTGCAATATCAGCAATAGTTGTATCTTCAGTTTCGCCTGAGCGATGACTAATTACATTTGTATAACCAGCAGTTTTTGCCATTTCAATTGCATCAAGAGTTTCCGTTAAAGTTCCGATTTGATTTACTTTGATAAGAATTGAATTTGCTATTCCCTCTTCAATTCCTCTTGCAAGTCTGGTTGTGTTTGTAACAAACAAATCATCACCAACAAGTTGAACTTTTTCACCAAGTTTTTCAGTTAAAATCTGCCACCCTTCCCAATCGTTTTCATCAAGTCCATCTTCAATAGAAATTATAGGAAATTGTCTTACCCAGTTTTCATAAAATTCAACCATTTGTGCAGATGTTTTTTCTGACTTATC
>CBDUAV010000117.1:0-8135 GCA_965365225.1 uncultured Ignavibacteria bacterium
TAATTAAAGAGCCGCTCTGTGCGGCTCTTTTTATGTATAAGAGTATATATTGCAACAGTTCCGCTATCGTATTATATTTGCTCTTCAAAACTGAGTTCTTTTAATATTGAATGCGGGAATAGCTCAGTTGGTAGAGCATCACGTTGCCAACGTGAATGTCGCGGGTTCGAGTCCCGTTTCCCGCTCCAAATAATTTTCAAGAAACCCAATTTTTATTTGAAATTGGGTTTCTAACTTTATAATTGGCGGCGTGGCCAAGTGGTCTAAGGCGAAGGTCTGCAAAACCTTTATTCGTCGGTTCGAATCCGACCGCCGCCTCCATTTCTTAAATCCAAACCGATTTTAAAAAAAGTATATTAATTTTTTGTTAGTTTTACTAATAATTACAAGTATTTTTACCCTTTATGGAATATTTAATCAGCACTGTAATTGGTTATTTGTTTGGTTCGTTTCCAACAGCTTACTTATTATTAAAGCGAACAAAAGGAATTGATATAACAAAAAATGGTTCTGGAAATGTTGGTGCATATAATTCATTCCGCGTTACAAAATCTAAATTTTTAGGCTTCGTAGTTTTTTTAATAGATTTCTCTAAAGGTGTTTTACCTGTAATAATCTTAATTTTTCTTTTTCCAAATAATTTTATTTATCCTGCATTAGCTGTTCTTTTTGCAGTCTTTTCACATTGTTTTAATCCTTGGTTAGGATTTAAAGGTGGTCGAGGATTAGCAACAGCTGCAGGAGGAGCGGCAATAATTTTTCCATTTTTGCTTGCTGTTTGGGGTATCCTATGGGTAATTTTTTATTTGATGAGAAAAAACATAAGTTTTTCTAATATTGCATCAACAATTCTTTCACTTTTATTGTTATATAATACAATTGATGTAGCCATAAAATATACGTTTCCAAAAACTGATGATATTTCAAGTTTAATATTTGTTTCAACCTCAGTTTTAATTATTATTTTTATTAAACATATTGATCCTTTTAAAGAATTTTTAAATGAACACAAATCAAAGAGAATTATAAAAAATGATTAAGAAAAAAACTTTTTTCATCACAATGATCAGTTTGATAGTGCTGTTTGCAGGATATCTATTTTTAATTCAAAATCAAAACAATAAATCAATTGAAAATTTGAATTCAGATGATCCAAACTTTGTTATGGTTCAGAATAGGGAATCTATAAATGATGATATTTCAAATTCCCGCAGAAATATTATTACAACAACCGTTGAAAAGGTTAGTCCTGCCATTGTTGGAATAAATGTAATTGAGATTCGCGAGTACAGAGATCCCTTCTTTTCTTTTTTTGATGATCCGTTTTTTAAAAGATTTTTTGGCGATCGCGGAACTTACAATCGTGAAGTTAAGGGTTTGGGATCAGGTTACATTATTTCACCGGATGGTTATATTGTTACAAACGATCACGTTGCAGGCAACGCAACAGAAATTACAGTTACCCTAACCGATGGAAGAACATTTGATGCAAAAGTAATCGGATCGGATTTGGCAAGTGATATTTGCTTAATTAAAATTGATGGTACTGATCTACCCTACGTTCCATTAGGAAATTCCGATGATGCTATAATCGGTGAGTGGGTTATTGCATTAGGAAATCCATTTGGATTATTTGAGTTAAATGATAAACCAACTGTAACTGTTGGAGTAATTAGTGCAACAGGAATGAACCTTGAACCAATAAACGACAGGTATTACGTAAATATGCTTCAAACAGATGCTGCAATTAATGGCGGAAACAGCGGTGGACCTCTTGTGAACAGCGTTGGTGAAGTAATTGGAATGAACACTCTTATCTTTACTGCAGGTAGTGCTTCGGGCAGCATAGGATTAGGATTTGCAATTCCTATAAACAAAGTGAAGAGCATAATAGAAGAATTAAAAGAAAAAGGGAAAGTTGATAGAGATTTTGAGATAGGAATGCGCATTCAATCAATTGATGAGGGCATCGCACGTTACTATCATCTTGAAAATACAAAAGGTGTTATTGTTACTAAAGTTTATCCGAACACTCCGGCCCTAAAAGCTGGAATAGAAGTCGGGGATATTATTTTGGAAATTGAAGGCTACAGAATTAACGATGAAAACACAATCTTTAGTGTCTTTCACGAATTTAGAACGGGACAGACAATCACTTTAAATATAGTTAGAGATGAAAAAGAAATAACAAAACAAATGATACTGGAACGCAGATGATTAAAAGGTACACGCTTCCCGAAATGGGTAAAATTTGGGAAGATGAATTTAAATTTTCCACGTGGCTAAAAATTGAAATTTTTGCCTGTGAGGCTCGTGCTGAAATTGGTGAAATACCAAAAGAAGATGTGGAAGTAATTAAAAAGAAATCAAAGTTTGAAGTAAAAAGAATTCTTGAAATTGAAGAAACTACTAAGCACGATGTAATTGCATTTCTAACAAATGTAGCAGAACACGTCGGGTCCGAATCGAGGCACATTCATTATGGTATGACATCTTCCGATATTTTAGATACTACTCTGTCATACCAAATGAAAACTGCTGGTGAAATTTTACATAAGCAGTTATTAGAATTAAAAGAAACTTTAAAAAAGCGAGCAATTGAACATAAAGACACTCTTTGCATCGGGAGATCGCACGGAATACATGCTGAACCCACAACTATGGGATTGAAATTTGCTCTTTGGTTTGAAGAAATCAAAAGGGATATTAAGCGGATTGAGCGTTCAATTAAATCAATTAGTGTTGGACAAATATCCGGCGCTGTTGGTACATTTGAACATCTTTCACCAAAAATTGAAGAATACGTTTGCAATAAATTAGGATTAAGACCAGCTAAAGTATCTACGCAAGTTATTCAGCGCGACAGGCACGCAGAATTTATGAGCACAATTGCAATTATAGGTGCTACCCTAGAAAAAATTGCTATTGAAATTAGGCATTTACAAAGAACAGAAGTGTTGGAAGCAGAAGAATATTTTTCAAAAGGACAAAAAGGTTCATCTGCTATGCCGCATAAACGAAATCCAATTGTTAGTGAAAGAATTACAGGTCTTGCACGAATTTTAAGAGCAAATTCACTGGCAGCTTTGGAAAATGTAGCGTTATGGCACGAGCGCGATATCTCTCATTCTTCTGTTGAAAGAATAATTATTCCAGATAGTTGCATAACATTAAACTACATGCTCGATTTGACAATCAAGCTAATAAATAATCTTATTATTTATCCTGAAAACATGCTTTCTAATCTAAACCTTACCAGGGGGTTGGTTTTTTCACAGACTATTTTATTAAAGTTAGTTGACAAAGGATTAAGCCGCGAAGACTCCTATAAGATTGTTCAGGCTGCGGCAATGGATGTATGGAGTGATAAAAACAAAAATTTAAAAGATGAAATACTTCAATCAAAAGAGGTAACAAAATATTTAGATGAAAATGAACTAAAGGAAATTTTCAATAACAAAAACATGCTTATTAATGTGGAGTATATTTTTAATCGAAGTATTTTCTCTGATGAATAACCATTAACAGACAAAGCATATTCCTCTTCAAAACATATTTTTCCGCTCATCAATTTTGGATTGAATTTCTCAGGGACAAAGAGTATCTATAACTGTATATAAAAATAAAATGAATTTAAAATGTTGAATAAAGGATTAATAACAGCAATGAAAATCGTCTTAGCTATAGCAGTAGTAATAATTGCATCTAATTTTTTAATTGCAACCTATATGGATAACGATGCCAAAACATTAAACGATGCAGACACACTTAAAATTTTAGAACCTAAAAATCATTATAAAATTGAAAACCAATTAATCACCACCATCCTTAGCCGCTATCACTATAAAAATTTTAATATTGATGATTCACTTTCATCACTATTATTTGAGAGATATTTAAAAGCATTGGATTTTAACCGTTTGTATTTCTTGAAAACGGATATTAATGAGTTTGAAGAATACAAGTACACTTTTGATGATTACCTAATTGATGGAGATATTGAACCGTTCTTTAAAATATTTAATACATACACTCTCAGAATGAGCGAACGAATAAACTATCTTGATACAATTTTAACTAGCGAGTTTGGTTACACAATATTGGATTCAGTAGAAGTTAGCAGAGAAGATGCTAAATGGGCCGAGAACTATTTTGCAATGAACCAGCTTTGGGAAAAAAGAATAAAGAGCGATGCATTGAATCTGAAAGTAAATGGAAAAGATTGGGATGAAATTGTTAAAAACCTTTCTAACCGTTATAAAAATTATGATAGGTTATTAGAACAGTATAACAGCGAAGATGTTTTTCAGATTGCGATGAACGTTTATGCAAGCTGCCTCGATCCACATACAAATTATCTATCACCAATAACTTCTGAAAATTTTATAATTGATATGAGCTTATCACTCGAAGGGATTGGAGCACGATTGATGTATGATGAAGGTTACACAAAAGTTGTTGAAATAATTCCTGGTGGACCTGCGTTCAAATCGAAAAAATTAAATGTTGATGATAGAATTGTTGCAGTTGCACAGGGAGAAGATGGTGAGTTCGTAGATGTAGTTGGCTGGCGCATTACTGATGTCGTCCAACTTATTAGAGGTCCGAAAGAATCTTTAGTAAGATTGCAAATACTGCCTGCGAATGGTGGTTTAAAAGCTATTCCTGTTGAATTAAAATTAATTCGCGATAAAGTTAAGCTCGAAGATCAGGCAGCAAAAAGTGAGGTAATAGAAGTTACAAATGATGAAATCCCCTATCGTATTGGAATAATAACAATTCCAAAATTTTATACTGATCTTGAAGGTTTCCGTAACGGCGATAAAAAATCAAAAAGTACAGTTTCTGATGTTAGAAAAATATTAGATACACTTAAAAATGAGCAGGTGGATGGAATTGTAATTGATTTAAGAAATAACGGCGGAGGCTCACTTATTGAGGCAATTGATGTAACAGGATTATTTATTAAAGAGGGACCTGTAGTTCAGGTAAAAGATTCTTTTGATAATATTGATGTAAATAACGATCCTGATTCGGAAATAGTATACAATGGTCCGCTTGCTGTGTTAATAAACAGATTTAGTGCATCTGCCTCGGAAATATTTTCCGCAGCAATTCAGGATTATGGAAGAGGAATAATAGTTGGCGAACAGTCTTACGGCAAAGGAACTGTTCAAAACCTAATAGATTTAAACCGGCTTGCCTCTAATAATGCAAATAAACTCGGACAGGTTAAAGTAACAATTGCTAAGTATTACAGAATTAATGGTGGAAGCACACAGAATCTCGGTGTGGTGCCTGATATAAAATTTCCTTCTTATGTTGATGCCCAAGAATTCGGAGAAAGTTCCGACCCTACCTCTCTTCCATGGGATCAAATTAAACCAACTGAATTTGAAAAATACATGGACCTATCTCGAATTTTACCCGATTTAATTAAATCATCTGAATTGAGGCAAAATAGCAATGCTGATTTTGAATATTTAAAAGATGAAATTGACGAATATAATTTACTGCGCGACAATAATTTTGTTTCTCTAAATGAAGAAATTCGATTGAAGGAAAAAGAAATCGAAGAGGAAAGAGAATTTCAACGTGAAAATGAGAGAAGGAAGAAAAAAGGTTTAAAGCTACTTGAAAAAGATGAATTGCCTTCGGATGAAGAGGAAGAAAAGGATGATCCATTTTTAACAGAATCTGCACTAATAGTTACGGATATGATACGACTATATGAAAAGTTAACACAGATTCGTTAGGTGGTTAGTATGTTCACCAAACGTTCTTCGGCAAGCGGTAACATTGTAGCTTTGTATGGAAAATCTAAATCCGTTTCAAAAATATAAACTACAGGATCAAATAATTCTTGCGAGAAGTTTATAAATTCAATCATCAATTGTTCAATAGGATTTTTAAGAATCTGCTGTGGAATTGATCTTACAAGCTTTGATTGCAGGCGCTGTGAAATATGTTCCTTCGACCAATCCCAAACAACTTCGTACAAATAAACGTTAAGCAATTCCTTTTTATTATCTGGTAGAGCAAAATATCCTTTACCGTGAAAGTTTTTCTCCGAAGTGGAAATTTTTCTTAATTGAAGATTTTGCTCAACAAATTCTTTTATTATTTCTCCCTCAACTATTACTTGCTTATTAAGCTTTAGAGCCCACTTAATAAAATCGAACATTCTATCTAATTTAAATCCAATTTGATGGGCTTTTTCATAAACTGTAAATCGTTCATTTATCCTGCGCGCTCTAATTTCGTTATCGAACCAGAGTTTGCATTCAATATTTTCTTTTACTATATCTTCTAGGCTCTGATTTAAATGACGCGCTTCATCCAGCGAAGGAAATAATTTATTTCTGTTAAGTTGATTTAACCAATATTTAACCTTGCTTAAGATTACATATTCATTGGTTTCCCAATCAGAGGTTGTTGATGTTAACTTTTTTACGTCTAAGGTCGTCATTTTTTACCGTAATATTTAGAGCTGTTATTTGAATATTTAATTCACTAAAAGCTTGCCAAAACATTTGCTGGTTATGCAATGATTAGTCTTTATTGAATTGATACAGTTTTCAGAAAGAATTGCATGTCAAATTGGTAAGAGTATGTAATTTTACCTTAGAATTTCTCGTTATGATATAAGTAAAATATATTCTCTTTTTGCGAAAAGAACTTTAATGTAAAAAAGGGAACGGAAAAATTTCCGCTCCCTTAACAAAAATAAACCGGGGTGTTAATTATATGTCGAATTTAATACCTTGTGCTAGTGGTAGTTGTGAGCCGAAATTTATTGTGTTTGTTTGTCTTCTCATATATGCTTTCCAAGAATCTGAACCTGATTCTCTTCCGCCACCGGTTTCTTTTTCACCACCGAATGCGCCGCCAATTTCGGCGCCGGATGTTCCAATATTTACATTTGCGATTCCGCAATCAGATCCTGCACAAGAAAGGTATCGCTCGGCTTCTTTTAAGTTATTAGTAAATATAGCGGATGATAAACCCTGCACAACTCCATTTTGAATTGCAATAGCCTCATCAACATCTTTTTTATATTTTATTAGATAGAGAATTGGTGCAAAAGTTTCCTCCTGAACAATTTTGTAGCTGTTTTTCGCCTCAACAATTGAAGGTGTAACATAGCAGCCAGATTCATATCCTTTGCCACTTAATACCTGTCCACCAGTTATAACTTTTCCACCTTCTTTTTTAACCTGCTTTAGTGCATTTACAAAATCACTAACTGCACCTTTATCAATAAGCGGTCCCATATGATTTTTTTCATCAAGGGGATCGCCAATTTTAATAGTTTTATAAGCTTTTAATAAGGTAGTCTTTACCTTTTCATAAATTGATTCATGAATAATCAACCTGCGTGTTGTTGTGCATCTCTGTCCGGCTGTCCCGACTGCTCCAAAAACTATTGCAGGAATTGCCAATTTTAAATCGGCATCGGGAGTGATTATTATAGCATTATTTCCACCGAGCTCTAGGATAGTTTTTCCAAATCGCGCAGCAACAACTTCTGAAGCATGTTTACCAACTCTGGTTGAACCGGTAACAGAAACAAGTGAAACACGTTTATCATTTAAAATTCGCTCTCCAACGGTTGAACCTTTTCCTATAACAAGTGAAAATATTCCTTCCGGAAGTTTATTTTCTTTTAAAACTTGCGATATAATTTTTTGTGTTGCAATGGCAGTAAGTGGTACCTTTGAAGAAGGCTTCCAGATATTAACATCACCGCAAACCGCTGCAATCATTGCGTTCCAGCTCCAAACTGCTACTGGAAAATTAAAAGCAGAAATCGTACAAACTATACCAAGCGGATGATATTGATCGTACATTCTGTGCATCGGTCGTTCAGATTGCATTGTAAAACCATAAAGCTGTCGCGATTGACCAACTGCAAAATCACAAATATCTATCATTTCCTGAACTTCACCCAACCCTTCTTGATAGGATTTACCCATCTCATAAGACACCAATTTTCCTAAGGCTTCCTTTTTTTCTCTTAATTTTTCCCGAAATGCTGTGGGGCTATCATAGTTCACATTAATAGTTGTCTTTTCAATCGCTTCCATTTCTTTTGGACTTCCAGCAACACCAGTGATAAACTTTCTCCACAACAG
>CBDUAV010000118.1:0-8080 GCA_965365225.1 uncultured Ignavibacteria bacterium
AATAGGATACAGAATTATGTTAGTCCGTTTGAATGAAAATAAAACTACAAGCTACGAAGTATTCGCCGAAGGCTGGCTGAAAGGTGAATCAGTATTAGGTAGACCGGTGGATATTCAGCAAATGTCTGATGGCTCAATATTAGTTTCAGACGATTACTCAGGAGTTATTTACAGAATCACGTATGAAAAATGAAAATTGCACTAATACAACAATCCGCTGAGGCGGATAAAAACAAAAACATTTTAAAAGCTGTTAATTCAGTAATAAAAGCTGCGCAAAATGGTGCAAATGTTATTTGTTTTGCAGAATTAGCGTTTACTCAATTTTATCCGCAAAAACCATCAGTCGGAAATAACTTAGAACTTGCAGAAACCATTCCCGGACCAACCTTGGAAAATTTTTGCAAACTTGCAAAGGAATTAGGTGTTGTATTAATTCTTAATCTGTACGAAAAAGATGGCGATAATACATACGATTCTTCACCTGTTATAAACTCTGATGGGAATATTTTAGGTATTACACGAATGGTGCACATAACAGATTATGATTGCTTTCACGAAAAAAGTTATTATACCCCGGGCAACAATGGTGCACTGGTTTATCGAACCGAGTTTGGGAATATTGGAGTTGCAATTTGTTATGATAGACACTATCCTGAATATATGCGCTCTCTTGCCTTAAATGGAGCAGATATTGTTTTTATTCCACAGGCGGGTGCTATAGATGAATGGCCCGAGGGTTTGTACGAAGCGGAATTGAGAGTTGCTGCTTTTCAAAACGGATATTTTACTGCTCTCTGCAATCGCGTAGGAAAGGAAGAGTGTTTAACCTTTGCAGGGGAATCTTTTGTTTGCAATCCTGCTGGTATTGTAATTGCAAAAGCAGGAGAAGGTACAGAAGAAATTCTTTACTGCGAAGTTGATCTCGAAGAAGTTAAGTCATCGCTTGCGAAAAAATTATTTCTTAAAGACAGAAGACCTGAGCTTTATAAAGATTTGTTAACTAAAAAGTAAATCAAATAGTAATATTAGATTGAATTTAGTCTGAATTTTTGTGCAAAATCCGAGCTAAACTTTCTTATCATTTCCACAGCTTCAGAATTATTTGTTGCCCGCTGAAAAGTATCTGCCATTTTGATTAACATTTGATAAAAATGTATTTGCATTTCATTTACTGTCATTTCTTTTGTCCACAAATCAATGCTGAAAGTCACATTTTCTTTTTTATCCCATAATGAAAGCATCATTGTTTTAGATTCTTTTCGACCGCTGAATTGTGCAGCATCGGCTTGCCACTCAATTTTGTCAGGCATTTTCTTTTCATCCAGTGTGATAAATAAATTTATTTGAGAATTATTATTCATTGTTGCAAATCCGATAATTATTTTTTATTGATAAACACTTTTTCATTGACTACATTATTATAAAGAAAAATTAACAAAAAGTTGAGTCGCTTGTGAACTTTAAACTGTGGTTGCTTCGAAAAGTTAAAGCATTATTTTCTAGATTTAAATTACACACTCTCATCAGGCCTTTCGAAGGTTTGCTGCTGCAAGCTGTTTACCAATCTAAATTATCACGCTGGATTTCTGAAAATAGAAATTTAAACTTTAATGATTTTTACAACAGTAAAGTAAATTATGAGGATAGGTTTAAGCTTCACGAATTTGTTCATGGTGAGGAAGTAAAAAATCAAGCAATTGACTATTTAGAATTTGGAGTTGCCACTGGAATTGCAATTAAGTGGTGGGTTGAAAAAAATATAAATCCTAAAAGCAATTTTTACGGTTTCGATGTATTTACCGGGCTACCGGAAAATTTCGGTGTAATGAAAAAACATCACTACAACACTGAAGGTGAGACTCCGCAAATTAATGACGAGAGAGTTTCATTTATAAAAGGTTTATTCCAGGATTCACTTCCAGTATTTTTAGAAAAATATAATTCGGTTCAACGAAAAGTAATACACATGGATGCAGACTTATATTCATCCACACTTTTTGTGTTAACTCGTCTTATTCCCTACTTAAGAAAAGATGATATATTAATCTTTGATGAGTTTGGTGTGCCCACTCACGAGTTTCGTGCATTCACAGATATTGTGTCATCTTACAATCTAAAATTTGAAGTGCTTGGAGCAATAAATAATTATCTTCAGATTGCTATAAAACTAAAGTAAATTAATATTCTTTTTTAAATGTAAATCCTTCATTAACAATTTAGTCGTTAACTTTTGTCTTCTTTTATTCCAACCAGTTTTTAGCGAGATATCTACCGAACTTTTCCTTTCCATCTAATATTTTTCCAAATAATATTACTTCGCTTTAAAGGTTGCCGTTGAGAAAAAATGGCGGTTTCTATTGTTGTGGTCTCACTTTTCGTCCCGTAAATGGTGGCTTTTGTATTATAGTTTTGCTTACTTAAAATAAAATGTATACATACAACAATTTAAAAATGTTTTTCAATGGAATAGTACATACTTCAATTTTTACCTTTATTTTTTATTGCTTATAAATAAATTTCCATTACACTTTTAGGAAGTCAATTGAAATTAAGTCATTTTCAAACGAGATTAATTCTAGCATCGATATTTTTAATTTCGTTTCAAATCATTTCATTTGCACAATTTAAAATATCCATAGGTGGAACTGTGGGAGGAGGATTTTTACGAGGGAACTCACCCTCCGTCGGAGCTTTTACCAGTTCTGTTTTTCTTGAAACGAACACCGTCCTTTTTCAGGAAGTATTTCCACGATTGAGTTTTGTTTTTGCAAAAGATTTTAATGCTATAGTTCCAAATGTAAAAAAACCTTACTTCCCTTATGTGAGAGGAATATCTTTTAAAGGAATAACCTCGCAATACTTTAATGGAAATTACTTTTTAGAAGAAGGTGTTGGCCTATTAGCCCTTAATGACAGGACCTTCAGTGATACCGATAACTGGAATTTTGGAGTTGTTATTTCGATAAACGGAGGTTTTGATTTAAGGGGATTCAACTTGGATGGACTCAAACTTGGCGCAGGTGCAGAATACGGAATTACATTTACAAACTCCTTACCGCAGTACTCATCGATTCATCTTTTTGCTCACTTTACGTTCTAGTGTGCACCCCATTTCTTGGAGAAATTGGGTTTGTTATTAGAATGCTTCAAAATACTCAGCAGGATAATCTATCAATCCAGTTTTATCATTCAAAAATCCCTTTACCAGCTCAATTGCCATTGAAGCTTCATCAGGAACTTCTATCGGAGGTTTGATATTCCATTTGCTTGCAAGTTCAAAACCAAATTTTGGATAAAATTCCGGATGACCCAAAACCACCACTGCTTTGAATCCAAGCGCTTGTGATTTTTTCAACCCTTCAATAACCAGCTTCTTCCCTATTCCTTTATTTTGAAATTCAGGAAGAACAGCCATTGGTGCAAGCGATAAAATTTCAAATCTTTTAACTCCTGAGATGATATCAAGAGGATAAAATAGAATATGTCCGATAATTTTTCTGTGAAGCTCTGCTACAAGTGATAGTTCGGGAACAAATTTATTTGTCTCCCTTAATTTCGATATTAAAATTCCTTCATTTGTTTGATTGAAGGCCAGATTATTAACTTTTGTTATTTGATCGTAATCTTCCTTTCCTTCAATTCTAATTTCAGGACTAATCAATAAGCTTTCCATAAATTAATTCATTTGCCAATCGATCAACTTTGTATAAATATTTTATGGCTTCTAGAATTCCATCGGAGTGCACAGCAACCGATCTGTTTTCTTCTGGCTGATAAATAAAATCACCGGACAAACTTTCAATGTTTCCATCGAAGGCAACGCCTACAATTTCAGCATTCATGTTAATCACAGGACTACCCGAGGCTCCTCCGGTTACATCCGCAGTGCAAATAAAATTTATCGGTGTTGATAAATCAAATTCTGGCGGTGTGTTTAACCACTTTTCATCTATAGTCCATGGAAATTCTCCATTAAAAGAGTAGTATCGGTCTAACAATCCATAAAAAGTTGTAAACGGCGGTGCAATTGTTCCATTGTAAGGAAATCCGGCTACAACACCATCGGATATTCTCAAGGTAAAAGTTGCATCGGGCGGAATCGACGAACCGTAAACTTCAAAAAGAAGTCTGCCTAATATTTGATTATAACCCTCTTCTTCTGCCAGTATTTCATCGAACTTTGTATCGAGTTCTTCAAACCGCTCTTCCGTATATAACACAAAATAGATAAAAGGATCATTACTATTTAAAATTGCATCTGCTCCTCTACTAACTAGTTCTTTAATGTTCTCAATTGCTATTATTTCTGAAAATGCTAATATAAAATCAATAGAAACTGATTTAGGCGAGTTTATCGTACAATCAACTGCATCATTTCCTTGCTTTCCGCCGGTAATTTTCTTAACGATCTCCCTTTCTTCGCCAATATACTCATAAAGCAAATCGATTTTATTTCTTAATAATTTTTTATCTAGATCGGAATTGTAGTCCTCAAGTAATAATGATTCTAAATATTTTTCTAATTCTTCACCAACATATTGCTCGCTTCTTTCATCTTCCGGAAATTGAAGTTCGTAAGCAGTCGAAATAAGTTCTTTGGCAACGAAAAAATATTGCGGGGTTACAAAACCATCAGTGGATAAAGCATATCTCACATTTGTAATTTCTCTCAGGCTGGCTCTAAGGCGATCAATTTTTTGCCATGGATCTCCGTATTTTTCCTTTAATTCATCATCCGAATGAACAGCAGTTTTAAATTTATTTTCAAAGTCTGTTTTTTTTCGCATCAAAACAGGATCCTGTAAACCAGCTAACATACCGCTGTAAGCTTTCAATGAGTTTTTAAAGTTTAACAGCTGATCGTTTAAATCAAATTCTCTTTCGGGATCTTCTTCTATCAAATTCTCATAAGATCCAATGAATTCTTTTATAAGCTCAATGGTTCGAGGATAAGAAATATCTCTGCTGTATTCTAACTGCGATACAGTCCGTAATCTGTTTGTTGACCCCGGATTGCCAACAACAAAAACGGCATCGCCGGGTTCAACGCCATTATTACTCCAGCGTAAATAATGATCAATCTTTAGAGGATTTCCATCATCATCATACACTCTGAAGAAAGAAAAATCCAGATTGTAACGTGGGTAAGTGAAATTATCAAAATCACCACCGAAGTATCCAGCTTGAGATTCAGGTGCAAAAACCAATCTTACATCGCTATAACGTTTGTACTTATAAAGTGAATATTTGGCCCCGCTGTAGAGAGGAGTTACCATTGCATAAGTCCCTTCATCGGAAGAATTTCTTTCCTCGATTTTTTCAATTATTTTATACTCTATTTCTAATTTCTCTTCTTCACTTATTGCCTCTTTTAATGCATCGTGAATTTCTTGGGTTACATCTTCAATTTCTAACAATTGATCGACATACAAACCGGGCACCTGTCTTTCTTCATCGAGGTTCCAAGCCGTAAAACCTGTATCATGTAAATCTTCATCGTCACCCGAAACATCCGTCACACTTTCTCTTGCGCAATGTTGGTTCGTCATTATCAATCCATCTTCAGATACAAAAGATGCAGAACAGTAATTAGCAAAACGCAATGCTGCCATTCTGACATTTTCGTACCATGCTTCGCTGGGTTTAAAGGAATATGTATTTTCAAAATAATCTGATGGTGGAAATTCGAATGTCCACATTTTTCCCATATCAAACTTCCCGGCTTTTATGGTATCGAGATTTAACAAATTACCGTTGTTCTGAGAAAATGCGAAAGGTGTAAAAAATAAAATAGATATAAAAATTACAAGAACTGAAAAATCACGTTTGTTCTTATAAGGAGTAACTCTTGTCATAGACTTTCCTTTTATTAGTATTTGATAACTATTTTAGAACTTCATATCAAAATTAAAATGATTTCGCATTAAAATAAGTTTATTATGCGAAGCTAACTCATTTATACATAGTTGGATAAAATAGATTGGGGAAGGTAACATTCTCTACTTAAACTCGCTGCCAGAAAAATGCATACTTAGTCTTTACAGGATACATTACACCAATGGGTTTGATTAAACCCAAAGTTTTTAAAGATTTATTTGCTATGCAAATCCTAAATATATGAGTCGGGTAAATAGAGTGGTTCTATTTCCCATTCATCTTCGATTGTTCCAATGCAATGTGAACACTTGGGTACATTAAAAACAACTTTCTCTTCACTCGGAGCTGCACGAACAAAATTTAAAATTGTTCTACAGCTGGAGCACTGAACAACATGAGAAGAAGTTGTTTTCCTGCTGCAATCGGGACACAAGTAACCCAATTCCCCCGGTGATTCTTCTGGGTTTACCAGGAATATTGAATTACATTTAGAATTGTTGCATTTAGCGAAGTGCCACTTAACAGTATCACTAGTTTCGATAACGCTCTCCACAAAAATTATACTTCCAATGTAGTAAGTTCAGGACAAAAAGTCCACTAAAAAATTATTCTCTTTAAGGATTTTAATTTCCCCGCAAATCCTACACACAGCAAACAAACATAAATGAAAAACCGAGATTAAAAAATCCATATCTTTGTACTTGAAAATTTAATACCCACAGAGTTGAAATGGAGCAAATATGAGTAAAATTGAAGGATTTAAAGCCTACGATATTAGAGGCAAAGTCCCCTCGGAACTAAACAGCGAGCTGGCTTATAAGATCGGCAGAGCCTATTCAAAACTAGTTAATGCAAAAAAAATAGTCGTTGGTTGTGATATAAGAAAATCTTCAACGGAAATTTCAAAAGCATTAATTAACGGATTTATTGATAGCGGAACAAACGTTATTGATATCGGACTTTGCGGTACAGAGATGATATATTTTTCTACACCCTACTTTGATGCAGATGGCGGAATAATGATTACTGCCAGCCATAATCCTCCTGAATACAACGGGATGAAGTTTGTTAAAAAAGGTTCTGTTCCTGTAGGATATGATTCCGGATTGAATGAAGTGGAAAAGATGATCGTGAATAATGATCTTGGCGAAGTCGGCAAAACCAAAGGTTCTGTTATAAAAAAGGATGTAATGAACAGCTTCATTGAAAACCTATCAAAGTTTTATGATCCAAATAAAATTGATCCTATAAAAGTAGTCGTAAATGCTGGCAATGGATGTGCAGGACTTCCTCTTGATACGCTAGAACCAAAACTGCCAATAAAAATGATTAAAATTTTCAACAACCCTGACGGCAATTTCCCAAATGGAGTTCCCAATCCTATGCTTGAAGAGAACAGAAAAGCAACTATTGAAGCCATTAAAAAAGAGAAAGCTGATCTTGGCGTTGCCTGGGATGGAGATTACGACAGATGCTTCTTTTTTGATGAAAAAGGCAATTTTATTGAAGGCTATTACATTGTAGGACTTCTGGCAAAATCAATTCTTACAAAGAATCCGGGGGAGAAAATAGTTCACGATCCCCGTTTGGTCTGGAACACAGTTGAAATTGTAAAGCAGAACGGTGGAGAAGCAGTCGTTTCTAAAAGCGGTCACGCATTTATTAAACAGAAGATGAGAGAAGTTAATTCAATTTACGGTGGAGAGATGTCTGCTCATCATTATTTCAGGGATAATGCTTACAGTGATAGCGGAATGATTCCGTTTCTGCTAATTCTTCAGTTGATGTCCGAAGAGAAGAAAACACTTGCACAATTAGTTGATGAAATGATTGCTGAGTACCCCTGCTCAGGCGAAATCAATTCAACGATTAATGATCCTGCAGGAAAAATAAAAGAGATAGAAAAGAAATATTCAGATGGAAAGATTGATCATCTTGATGGTGTCTCAATCGAATATCCAAACTGGCGATTCAATTTAAGAATGAGTAACACAGAACCAATTTTACGTTTAAATGTTGAAAGCCGCGGTGATGAGAAGTTGATGGAAGAAAAAACGGAGGAGTTGTTAAAGATAATCAGGTTGTGAAATTATTTGCTGTCACAGACCAATCCGTGACAGCAAAAATTACGCAAACTATTCTATTTCCACCTCAACAGTAAACGGTACTTTTAATTTCTCCCATTCGAGTCTAACGACAG
>CBDUAV010000119.1:0-8038 GCA_965365225.1 uncultured Ignavibacteria bacterium
GGCGCGTTCGTCTAGTGGCTTAGGACGCCGCCCTCTCAAGGCGGAGATCACGGGTTCGAATCCCGTACGCGCTACAAAATTTTGGCGAACTTAACTGTTCGCCTTTTTATTATTCTCAACAGCAAAAAAAAATTTGAAAAGATTTGATAAGCACATATTTGTCTGTGAAAATACAAGACCGGACGGACATCCACGCGGCTGCTGTGCTGATAAAAACAGTGCGCAAATTAGAAAGGAGTTTAAGAAAAGAATTAAAGAACTTGGATTAATTACTTCTGTTCGCGCAAACGCAGCAGGATGTTTGGATGCTTGCGAGCATGGTGTGACTGTTGTAGTCTATCCCGGACAAATTTGGTACGGCGGTGTTACCATAAATGAAGTGGAAGAAATTATTCAAGAGCACGTTGTTAGAAATAATCCTGTTGAAAGATTAAAAATAAAAGATGAAAAATATATCAGGTAAAAAATTAAAACAGGAATTGAAAAGAGCAAATGATATTCTAAAAAAACTAAAAAAAGAATATCCAGCTGCAAACATTGCACTTACTTTTAATTCACCTTTCCAGCTTTTAATTTCAACAATACTTTCTGCTCAATGCACTGATGAAAGAGTAAATATTGTAACAAAAACTCTTTTTAAAAAATATAAAACACCGCAAGATTTTAGTCGCATCCATATTCTAGATTTAGAAAAAGAAATTTTCTCAACCGGCTTCTATAAGCAAAAAGCAAAAAACATTAAGAAATGCTGTGAGATGCTAATAGAAAAATATAATGGAAAAGTTCCAACCGATTTTGATGATCTGGTTTCACTTCCGGGTGTTGGTAGAAAAACTGCTTCAGTCGTTACAGGAAATGCATTTAGGATTCCGGCAATTGCTGTTGATACACATGTAAAAAGACTTTCAAATCTTATGGGTTTTATTGATTCTGATAATCCTGATAAAATAGAAGAGAGATTGAAAGAACTTTTCCCCAAAAAAGAATGGATATATTTGGGACACTATTTAATGAACCATGGAAGAAATATTTGTATTGCAAGACGCCCAAAATGTTTGAATTGTATTGTGGGAAATTTATGTCCTTCATTTAATCCTAATTATCAATAATATTTGGAGAAAGCAATGGATGATGTTAATCTCAACAGAGAATTTTGTCTTTCAATTCTTAAAGAGCATACAAAAAGCGACAGCTTAATAAAACATGCTTTTGCAGTAGAAACCTGCGTACGTTCTTATGCGGAAAAGTTTAAAGAAGATGTGGAGTACTGGGGCAACGTTGCTTTGCTCCACGATTTTGATTATGAAATATACCCAACTGAAGAAGGACATCCGTTTAAAGGCTCAGAAATTTTAAAAGAAAAAGGATTCAGTGAAAAATTTAGAAATGCTATTCTTTCACATGCAGATTACACGGGAGTTCCTCGCAATTCTTTGCTTGAAAAAGTTTTGTTCGCCTGTGATGAACTTGCTGGATTTATTACAGCTGTTACTTACGTCCGTCCGTCCAAATCCATCGATGAAGTAAAAGTTAAATCGGTTATAAAAAAAATGAAGGATAAAGCTTTTGCACGCGCGGTAAGCAGAGAAGATATAAAAAAGGGGGCTGAAGAATTGGGATTTCCCCTCGAAGAGCATATTGAATTTTGTATAACTGCTATGCAAAAAAATAAAGATCAACTTGGGCTATGAAAATTGGGATAGTGCACATGAGATGAAATGACAAGGAATTAGTTCCTATTCGGTAAATTCTCAAAAGCAAATTTGTTCAAAAATTTGATTTCGCAATACCTTCTGTGGCTAATAAATACAGGTAAAAAAGTGTTATGGTTATGTGATACGATATCCGTAAACTGTATAAAATTGAAGGAAATTATGAGCGCTACCATAAGAATAGCATTGTGAAAATTGACTTGACTGGTAAACAGATAGTTTCATAAATTTCAGCAATTTAAAGGAGAATTTATACAGGATTTTGCTACTTACATTTAATCTAAATTGATTAAATAAACCATCTTAAGTTTTACAGATAAAAATCTGGATAAGGAAATCAGGTTTAAAAATATGAAAAGCAAAATCTTGGTATTGCTCCTGGGTCTTTCCTGCTACACATTCCCGCAGCAAGATATTCGGGTAATATCATCAACTCAATCCTCAACAATTATTGAGTACACCCCGATCTATTCTGATTCTTCATTTGTAAAAATTGATAATCAACAATTCAGAAATGCTACTTTAGCCTTTGGGTATTTAGATGATAACGCCGAATCGGGAACTCCAGCTGTTTTTGAAAGAAGAATACCATTAGGTGTGCCTTTGGAAACGGGGAATACAATAAGGGTCTTGGCTTCATCATACAAAGAGACTTCTGGTAAAGTAATTCCTCTTCCATTTTATGAAAAAGATGGTGATTTAAACATTCCTGTTTATAAAAGTTCTTCGGAATATTTTAATTATAAAGATTTTCCGGAGCTTGTTTCATTTGGTGATTATGGGATATCCAGAAATCTTGGAATACAGACAATAAGGATTTTTCCAGTAAAGTTCGATGTGAATACAAACACCATTCGAATGTACAAAAAAATAGTATTTCAAATTGATTTTGCTTCAGCTCAAATTTCGGGTAAAACTGTTGAAGATGAGTTGCTTAAGTATTCGGTTTTAAATTACGATGCAGCTAAAAATTGGATTAAGCAGGATAACAAACTTTTTAAAGTAAGCGCAACAAATAGTGTACTTGCTACCGGTAGTTGGATAAAATTCGAAGCCCCTGAAGAAGGAATTTATAAAATAGATCGTGCAATGTTGGAAACCTTTGGATTTGATCCTTCTTCGATTAATCCACGTACAATAAAAATTTACAACAATGGTGGAAAAGTTTTACCTGAAAATGCAGAATTTTCTCGCCCTATTGATTTAATAGAAAATGCCATACAGGTTTTGGGAGAAAGTGATGGCAAATTTGATGATAACGACTATATCCTATTTTATGGAAGAGGAACTACTTTTAGAGAATACGATTCAGATTCCAAAACAATAAAGAAATTTAAACATCCTTTTAGCGATAAAAATTTTTACTGGATTACGTTTGGAGGCGAGAACGGAAAACGGATTCAAAATAAAAGCAGCTTCAATGGTCCTGCCGATCTGGAGCAAAATAGTACAGAAGCATTTATAGATTTTGAAGTTGATAAAATTAGTCTGGCAAAATCCGGCAGGCAGTTTTTTGGCGATGATTATTCACAATCAATTTCAACCAGAACTTACCTAAATAAGTTAGATGGACGAATCAGTTCACAGCCAATCAATTATAAATTCAGGTTCATAAATGCCTCTGATCAAGGTGCGACTTTAAATGTATCTGAAAACTCAACAACTATTTTTAGTAAATTCTTAGCTGGTTATAGCACATCATACACATTCGGAAAAGCCTATATTGAAACAACAGTATTTAATGGAGTTTTAACTGATAATAGAAGCGCTTTAAAATTTAATTTTAATCCCTCATCAGTTTCAACAATTGGGTATTTGGATTATTTTGAAATAGCCTACAAAAGAGAACTTAAATCTTTTAATAACAATATTATTTTCTTCTCAATAGATACAACGGCTGTAATTGAATACTATCTGTATGGTTTCCCTTCAACAAATATTAAAGTATTTGATATAACAGAATTTGATAACGTAAAACTTGTAACGGACCATGTTATACTGAGCGGTGGTGACTGCAGATTTAGAGCAATTGAAAGTAAAGATTCAACTACAAAATATATTGCCGTTGGCAACGATAATTATTTAACACCTATAGATCCTGTTGTAGTAGAAAATTCTAACTTGAGAGGAATAAGTGACGGCACTAAATTTATTATTATTTCGCACGAAGAATTTTTAGAGCAAGCCGAACGATTAAAAACTTACCGGGAAAACGAAGCACAGATTCCTCTATCAACAACTGTAGTAAATGTTGAAACAATTTACAATGAATTTTCAGGTGGGATTCTGGATGTGTCTGCAATAAGAGATTTTCTTAAATATGCTTTTGATAACTGGCAGACAAAACCAGAGTATTTTCTATTGTTTGGAAAAGGAACTTATGATTACAAAGATGTTGAAGGTTTTGGTGATAATTTTGTTCCGACTTGGCAAACAGAAGAATCATTGCAATTAATCTTCGGAAAAGATTCCTACACTTCAGACGATTTTTTTGCACGATTAGATGGTGCAGATTTGATCCCCGATTTAGCTTTCGGGCGAATAACTTCAAGAAATAAAGCTGAAGCAAAAAATTATATAGATAAAATTATTTATTATGAAAACAGCAGTGAAAAAGGAATTTGGAGAAACCTTATTACTTTAATTGCTGATGATGGCTTCACATCAACCAGTTATGAGGGCAGCTTACACACCGCTCCATCAGAACAACTTGCAAACAGTATTATTCCTCCATCGTTCGACATAAAGAAAATCTATGCTGCCGATTATCCTGTGGTGATTACAGGCAATGGAAGACGAAAACCAACTGTAAACGAAGATATTTTAAACACTATGAACAAAGGAACATTGCTAGTAAATTATGTCGGCCACGGAAATCCTGAATTGTGGGCGCATGAGTTTATTTTTGAACGTAGTGTTGCTATTCCGGAGTTAGAAAACAATAAATATTTTTTCCTTTGTGCTGCAACATGCGACTTTGGTTATTATGATATACCGAATTTTCAAAGCGGTGCGGAAGAACTTATGTTTACACCTGATGCCGGAGCTATTGCTACATTTAACTCAGCCAGATTAGTTTTTGCAGGGCAAAATAATTCACTCAATTTTGTTTTGATGGGTAATTTACTTGAGTTACCCAGAGAAGAACTAAATTTATCAGTTCCTCTTGGTTATTCTGTTTTCAAAACCAAAATGAGCAGGTATGGTGTAAATGATCAGAAATTTCATCTTCTGGGTGATCCGACTCTTCGTTTGCTCATACCACAATACTTTGGCAGTATTGATTCATTGAACGGACAGCCATTTGAAGGTTTAGTGCAAATAAAAGCACTTAGTGATACACGTATTGCGGGATCAGTTCTTAATCCCGACAGCTCAAAATGGAATAATTACAACGGCGAAGGTATTTTAACAGTTTATGATTCTGAAAGAATAAAACTACTTGAAGAGATTAATAATTATCCGATGATAATTCCAGGGGGAGTGATTTTTAAAGGAAGAGTTTCTGTAGTAAATGGTGAATTTAATGCCCAGTTTGTTGTACCAAAAGATATAATTTATGAGAATAAAAACGGTAAAATCCTTTTCTATTTTCTAAACAGCACCTCGGATGGGCTGGCTTTTTCAAATCAGATTATTGTTGGAGGTACGGATACAACTGCAGTAAACGATGGTGAAGGACCTGAAATTGAAATCTTTTTCGATGATGCCTCTTATTATAATTCCTATCTTGTAGGACCTGATCCCGATTTGATAGTAAAACTTTCAGATGAAACAGGACTTAACGTAACTGGAACAGGAGTTGGTCACAAGCTGGAAGGAATTTTAAATGAAGACGAAGGCAACCCGATCGATTTTACTGAATTCTTTACTGGTGAACTAGATGCAGGTGGAAAGCGTGGTGAAGTAAACTATCAATTTACAAAACTTAATGAGGGCGACTATCTACTTGATATAAAAGCCTGGGATGTTTTTAATAATTTTTCAAGTGAAACAACAAACTTTACGGTTGTTAGTACGGATGATCTTGTAATCAGAGATGTATATAATTATCCTAATCCATTTAAATCAAATACAACTTTTACATTTCAGCAAAATTTAAATCGCCCGATTGATGTAAAAATAAAAGTTTACACAATAGCAGGTAGAATGATAAAAGAGGTTGAACAAAAAAATATTAATCAGAAGTTTGTAAAAATTAATTGGGATGGAAGAGACGAGGACGGTGATTGGCTCGCCAACGGAACATATCTTTACAAATTAATTGTCAAAACAACCGATGGCGATTACAGCGAAAGTATAATTGGAAAAATGGCGGTAATTAAATAAGTTCATCTTTTTAGTGTTTTTAATCTAGATAATTTTCTTATATTTAATAATTCAATGGGACAGATAATGATACAAAAGGAAGCATTCAAATCTTTCCGGAGGGAAAATAAAATGAAATCCATTTTAATGATTTTTATAATTGGCTTAATGTTTTTAGCATTGCCCGGGAAAAGCTATGCGCAAGGTGGCGGTCAATCAGCAGTTCCGTTTTTGCTCCTTGCTCCTGATTCCAGGTTCGGGGCAATTGGTGAATCAGGTACAGGATTGGCTGATAATTCCGCTGCAATTTTTTGGAATCCTGCAGGTATAGCTTTTCTAACAGGAACCGAAGTTAGCATAACACACAGTAACTGGCTGCCGCAATTTAATCTCGATTTATTTTATGATTACTTAACATTTCGAAGTTATTTTGAAGAATTAAGTGGAAGTGTTACTGCTAGTGTCACTTATATGAATTTTGGTGAATTCGTCAGAACGCTGGAAGGTGGACCGGAACCTGTGGGTACATTTAGAGCTTTTGATGCTGCACTTACCCTTGGTTATGCTACCAAGCTTCATCCGGACTGGGGTGTTGGAATGAACTTCAGAATAATTCACAGTAATCTTGCTGATAAACCAACTGGCGAAGAAAAAGGTTCAGGTGTTGCAACAAGTGTTAGCTTTGACCTTGCAGGAATGTGGAGGCCTGCATATCTAAATATTTTTGGATTAGAGCTACGAAATTTTCTTAGTATAGGTGCAAATCTAAGTAATCTTGGTCCTAAAATAACTTACATTGATCAAGATCAGTCAGATCCGATACCTACAAACTTCAGACTCGGTTTTGCGTTTCAAATCTTCAACGATGAATTTAACTCTTTAACTTATACACTTGATTTTAGTAAACTGCTGGTTAGCAGGACAGAAAAGACAGTTATTTCGGGAGGTGACACTACTACCGTTTCCGAATCAGATGATTGGTATCAAGCTATATTTACATCCTGGGGTGATGATTCTTTTAGCAATGAGCTGAGAGATATTGTAACTACCATGGGATTAGAATATTGGTATGGAACACCGGGTGACTTTTTATTCGCTTTACGAGCTGGTTATTTTTATGAGGATCCTTCCTATGGAAATAGAAAATTTATGACCTTTGGTGCAGGTTTAAGATATGATATTTACGGATTCGATTTCAGTTATATAAGCTCCATCGAAAGTAATCATCCTCTGGATGAAACATTAAGATTTACAATTATTATTGGGTGGGGTGCAGTAGCTGAGACACAAAGGGGTTTCCCAAGGGGTATCTAAATTTTCACTATGAAATATCTCATTTCCGGATTTTTACTGTTATTTGGTTTGGGCAGCACGTCTGCTCAATCGTTTATTGGGCAACTAAATCCTTTTCCCGAAGCTAAAATTAATTCGATAACAGCAGATGATACCGTAAAAATTCTTGCTGTGATGGTAAGCTTTAAACAGGATCAGGATGGAACCACTTTTGGCAATGGAAAGTTTGAATCAATATATACGCAGAATTATGGAAATGATATTCTCGATCCGCTTCCGCACGATAAACCTTACTTCGAATCTCATCTTCAATTTGTAAAAAATTATTTTGAAAAAGTTTCCAAAGGAAAGCTAATAATTGAGTACACAGTTTTGCCGGATACCTTTTCTGTTGCTCAGACTATGAGAAATTATTCTCCCGATCCAGGCTCCGATGATTTTACACCACTTGGAGATTTTTCAATTGAGGCATGGGAACTTGCAGATCAAATAAATCCCGGATTTGATTTTAGTGCTTACGATGTTTTTCTCATTTTTCACGCAGGTGTTGGAAGAGATGTTTCTCTGCCTGGAAGTATTGGTAATGAGCGCGATCTTCCTTCCGTTTATCTGAGCTTAAATGCCTTCAAGGAAATTTACGGCGAAAGTTTTGATGGAATTTCTGTATCGAACGGTGCATTCAAAATAACAAACAGTATGATAATTCCAGAGACTGAAAGCAGGGA
>CBDUAV010000120.1:0-8010 GCA_965365225.1 uncultured Ignavibacteria bacterium
ATTGTAAATGTTATTCTTGTTGATTTCCGTGCAATCGATACACTTGGAGAAATTACAGTACTTGCAGTTGCTGCTATTGGTGTTTATGCTTTGCTTAAGTTGAGGCTGAAGGAGGGTGATAAATAATGTTTTCAATTATTCTTTCAACTGCTTCAAAATATCTGCTTCCCTTAATGCTGATATTTTCATTCTTTCTTTTACTACGTGGGCACAATGAACCCGGTGGCGGATTTGTTGGAGGACTTGTAGCTGCGGCTGCTTATGCTCTTTACTTAATAGCAAATGGTGTTGAAGAAGCAAAGAAATTACTCAAAACTGAACCAATTAAATTAATTGCAATAGGATTACTTCTTGCAATTATAAGCGCATTTATTTCTGTCATTAGTGGTCAGGATTTCATGACGGCTGCGTGGGCTAAAAATGAATTTCCTGTTATCGGTAAAGTTGGAACTCCACTCTTATTTGATCTCGGTGTTTATTTTCTTGTACTGGGTATAGTTACTAAAATTATTTTCTCACTTGCAGAGGAGGATAAATAATGACGTTCCTCCTGGCAATACTCGTTGGTGTTCTTTACTCAGCAGGAATTTATATGATCCTACGCAGAAGTCTTGTTAAAGTAATTATTGGACTGATCTTTCTAGGATACGCAGCAAATCTTTTAATATTTACAATTGGAAAAATTACAAAAGGTATTCCCGCTTTCATTCCAGTCGACGAAACAAAATTAGTTGAACCTTTTGCCGATCCTTTACCTCAGGCATTGATACTTACAGCTATCGTTATTGGTTTTGGTGTGCAGGCATTTGCAATAGTTCTTTTCAAACGTGCTTATCAAACTGTTGGAACCGATGATCTTGATAAGATGAAATCAACCGATGAACTGAAAGAAGATAAATAATGAAACTGTTTATTGTGTTGCCGATAATAATTCCTCTTTTATTTGCTGTAAGTATGCTGTTCTTCTGGAAGAATGTTAGAGTTCATAAAATATTGAATGTTATAGCTTCAATATTCTCTCTGGTTGTTGCAGGTCTGCTTTTTTCGGACGTAAACAGTTCAGGAATTCTATCTCTGCAGATTGGAAGCTGGCAGGCACCCTTTGGTATTTCACTTGTTGCTGATCTTCTTGCGTCAATCATGGTTTTGATCGCTGCAGTTATAGGATTAGCAGCTTCAATTTATTCCCTTGGCTCCATGGATGAACAGCGTGAAAAGTTTCTTTACTATCCTTTGCTTCAGTTTCTTTTAATGGGAATTAATGGTGCTTTTTTAACAGGAGATATTTTCAATCTCTATGTTTGGTTTGAAGTGATGCTTATTTCGTCTTTCGTGCTTCTCGCTTTAGGAGGAAAACGTGAACAACTTGAAGGAGCAATAAAATATGTTACTTTGAATCTCCTCTCATCGGCAATTTTTCTTTCCGCAGTTGGAATACTTTATGGAATTGTCGGAACTCTTAATATGGCAGATCTTGCCCGGAAGATTCCTTTAGTTGAACAGAAAGAATTAGTGACAGTTGTTTCATTTTTATTTATGGTCGCTTTTGGAATTAAAGCCGCGGTCTTCCCACTTTTCTTCTGGCTTCCGGCCTCTTATCACACCCCACCGATTGCTGTGTCAGCAGTATTTGCGGGTCTGCTTACTAAAGTCGGTGTCTATGCCATGATAAGAGTCTTTACATTAATATTTACGCAGGATACAATCTTTACTCATACAGTGCTTTTAGTTATAGCAGGATTTACAATGCTCACAGGAGTGCTAGGTGCAGCTTCACAAAACGATATAAGAAAAATTCTCTCATTCCACATCATCAGCCAGATTGGTTATATGATTATGGGTCTTGCATTGTTTTCTCCGCTAGCAATTGCTGGAGCAATTTTCTATATCATTCACCACATAATTGTTAAAACAAATTTATTTCTTGTTAGCGGTGTTGTGGATAAAATGAAAGGAAGCTTTCAGCTGAAAAAGATTGGTGGTCTATATAAATATTATCCCTTGCTTGGTTTGCTATTTTTAATTCCAGCACTTTCACTTGCTGGTATTCCACCCCTTTCAGGTTTCTGGGCAAAGTTTGTGGTTATAAAAGCAGGTTTAGAAATAAATCAAACCTTTATTGTGGTCGTAGCTTTGATTGTAGGATTACTGACTCTCTTTTCAATGACAAAAATCTGGAATGAGGCTTTCTGGAAAGATGATCCACGCGGGGACAAAAACATCCTTGATGATTCTTTTTCATCGGTTTCAATTTCCAAAAAAGTATTGATATTCAGCCCGATTATAGTCTTAGCTTTGATTACAATTATAATAGGATTTAATGCCGAACCATTCTTTAACATCGCAAATAATGCGGCGGCACAATTGCTGAATCCCAATGAATATATTTCAAAGGTATTGGGGTTATGATGAAGAACCAGTTTTTATTAAATATTCTTTTAGCTATTGCGTGGATGTTATTAAGCGGAGAAGTTACTGCTGAAAACTTTATCGAAGGTCTGATAATCGGTTACTTAATTCTCTGGATTTCAAAATCTGCTTTAGGTGGATCAAAGTACTTTAAGAAAATTCCAAAAGCCATTGGCTTCTTTTTCTATTTTGTAAAGGAACTTATTGTTGCCAATTTTAAAGTTGCTTTCGATATAGTAACTCCAAAGGATTATATGCAACCTGGAATAGTTGCAGTTCCGCTCGATGCAGAAACTGATATGGAAATTACTCTGCTTGCAAACTTAATTACATTAACTCCCGGCACGCTCAGTCTTGATGTTTCAAAGGATAAAAAGTTTTTGTACGTCCACACGCTTTATCTTGAAGACACAGAAAAGTTCAGAGCAGAAATAAAAAATGGAATGGAGAAAAGATTACTTGGGGTATTGAGATGAGTTTCCTTGAGATTGCTGCAAACATTTCAATTATAATGATCGGTGTATCCCTAATACTTATTTTTATCAGACTTGCGATTGGTCCATCTATTGAAGATCGCATTGTTGCGCTTGATCTGCTTGCTGCAAATGCTATTGGATTTGTTGCTGTTTACGCAATTCAAAATAAGACTACAACTTTTCTTGACGTGGGAATAATTGTGGCTCTGCTGGCATTTCTGGGAACTGTCGCATTTGCGTATTACCTGGAAAGGAGAACAAGAAAGTGATAGAAATAATAAGCGGAATAGTGATTCTAACTGGTGCGTTTTTCATATTAATCTCTGCTATTGGATTAATTAGAATGCCAGACTTATTTACTCGTATGTCTGCAACAACAAAAGCATCTACATTGGGAGTTGGACTTGTTCTTCTTGGGACAGCTTTGTTCTGGCATGATATTGGAATTTCTGCAAGAGCGATCATCATTATTACTTTTTTATTTTTAACTGCACCTGTCGCTGCGCATATAATTGGAAGAGCAGCTTATTTTGATAAAGTTTTGCTGTGGAAAAACACGAAAGTTGATGAACTTAAAGGCAAGTATGATGAAAAAACACATGAACTAAAATAAACCCCATTCTTTTTTCTTTTCTTTTTATTTAGACTTTCACTAAAACCATTCCTTTCCTATTTTTAAAATGGAATTTCGTATAATCATTTAACAAGTTAGGAGATTAAATGTACAAAGTTGTTTTATTACGCCACGGAGAAAGCACCTGGAATAAAGAAAATCGTTTCACAGGTTGGACTGACGTGGATCTTTCTGAAAAAGGATTAAAAGAAGCTATAGAAGCTGGAAGACTGTTAAAAAAAGAGGGTTACACTTTCAATCTAGCGTACACATCAGTACTTAAACGAGCGATAAGAACTTTATGGATAACACTAGATGAAATGGACTTAATGTGGATTCCTGTAATTAGAAACTGGCGATTGAATGAAAGACACTACGGAGCATTGCAAGGATTAAACAAAGCAGAAACCGCAAAAAAGTATGGTGATGAGCAAGTTAAAATATGGCGGAGAAGTTACTCAACACAGCCGCCTGCTTTAGAAAAATCAGATGAAAGATACCCGGGCAATGATCCGCGTTACTCAGATTTAACTGAAGACGAACTTCCATTAACTGAATGTTTAAAAGACACTGTTGCACGTTTCGTTCCTTATTGGGAAAACACAATTGCCCCATCAATTAAAGAAGGAAAGAAAGTTATAATTGCCGCACACGGAAACAGCTTGCGCGCACTTGTAAAATATTTAGATAACGTATCCGAAGATGAAATTGTAGGTTTAAATATTCCAACAGGCATTCCATTGGTTTATGAACTGGATGAAAATTTAAAATCAGTAAAAAGTTATTATCTCGGAGATCCGGAAGAAATTAAAAAAGCTGCAGCTGCTGTTGCTGCGCAGGGTAAAGCAAAGTAATTTAAAATAAAACATTATGCAATTTTTCCCAGCACAATTTACACACTTCGTACGAAGCCGTTCTACTGTAAGAAACTTTAAAGTCCTAATCAGGTTTTTAATTATCCTGATCATTCTGATTACCATCTACAGCATCCTGTTCCATTACATAATGGCTTCGGAAGGACAAGACTTTAGCTGGGTAACAGGTTTTTACTGGACGTTAACCGTTATGTCTACCTTGGGATTTGGTGATATAACTTTTCACACTGATTTAGGACGAATCTTTTCAATTGCCGTTTTATTATCAGGTGTTTTCTTCTTACTAATTTTATTGCCCTTTACATTCATTCAATTCTTTTATGCGCCCTGGATGGAAGCACAGACCGCAGCACGTGCACCCAGAAAGCTGCCTGAAGAAATCGCCGAGCATGTAATAATGACAAACTATGGCCCTGTAACGAGTAATTTGATTAAAAAACTAAAACAGTATCAACATTCTTACGTAGTGCTTTGCCCGGAATTAGAAGAAGCACTCAAATTAGCAGATTTGGATATTAATGTAGTCGTAGGTGATCTTGACGACCCAGAAACTTATCATAAGATCAGAATTGAATCGGCAGCAATGGTTGTTACTACACGGAGCGATATAGTGAACACAAACGTAGTATCAACAATTAGATCAATTTCTGAGACAGTACCAATAATTTCTACGGTTTCTGATCCGGCATCAATTGATATTTTAGAACTAGCAGGCAGTACTCACGTTCTTCGCCTTGATGAAATGATGGGTAAATTTCTTGCACGCCGGACAACAGGTGGTGATGCTATGGCACACAAAATCGGAGAATTTGATTCACTAATAATTGCAGAAGCCAACGTTGCCGGTACTCCCTTAATCGGGAAAACACTAAAAGAAAGTAAACTTCGTGAATTGACAGGTTTAACTATTTCCGGGGCTTGGGATCGCGGTCAATTCACAACTGCACGACCTGAAATGGAGATTACACCCAATACAGTTTTGGTGCTCGCAGGATCTGAAGATGAATTAAAAAAATACGATGAACTTTTTTGTATTTATCACACAAATCTGGAACCGGTTGTTGTAATTGGGTGGGGAAAAGTTGGAAGTGCGACAACTCAAGCTTTAGAAAAACGTGGAATAGACTACCGCGTTGTAGAAAAAGATCCTGCACTGATTCCCGATGACGAAAGATTCATCAGTGGCAACGCCGCAGACCTTGAGGTTTTGGAAAAAGCCGGTATATTGAAAGCCCCCACAACAATTATAACCACACACGATGATGACACAAATATTTACTTATCAATTTATTGCCGCCGTCTTCGTCCGGATATCCAGATAATCAGCCGTGCAACTCTTGAAAGAAATGTAACTACTTTACATAGAGCCGGTGCAGATTTCGTTTTGTCATACGAATCACTTGGAGCTAATACTATGTTTAACCTTCTGGACAGAAGTGATGTATTAATGGTAACCGAAGGATTAGATGTATTTAAAGTTAAGCTTCCATCTTCACTTGAAGGTAAGTCACTTGCCGAATCGGGCATACGGGCAAAAACCGGCTGCAGTGTTGTAGCAATGGTTTCGGGGGGAGAAACGCAATTTGAATACGATCCTTTTGAACCGCTTTCCGCTGAAACTGAAATTATTCTTATTGGAAGCCTGGCTGATGAAAATCGGTTTTTGGAAATTTTTGGAAGCAGTTAAAAATTAGTATGTATTAAAAACGCTGCAAAAACAGTTACTGCGTTGGGGAAAGCAAATTAAACTAATAGGAAAAATATTTTGAGTAAAAGAAGCGAGAGGATTTGTCCTGTAGAAAAAGCAGACAGTCTTGATACCAGATTTAGAAGGTGGTTTCAGAACCCAAAGAAAATTTTGAAGCCATATATTAAAGAAGGAATGTCCATTCTGGATTTTGGCTGCGGTCCCGGATTTTTTACTCTTGCATTAGCACAAATGGTTCGTGAAAACGGAAAAGTTATCGCGGTTGATTTGCAGGAAGGAATGCTGCGAAAGTTAAAAGAAAAAATTAAAGAAACAGAATTAGAAAGCCGTATTATACTGCATAAGTGCGAAGTGGATAAAATAGGTTATAAAGAAAATGTTGATTTTGTTTTAGCGTTTTACGTTGTGCACGAAATTCCAAACCAGCAAAGTCTTTTTGAAGAATTGCAAACAATAATAAAACCAAATGGAAAACTTTTTATTGTCGAACCCCCATTCCACGTTTCTAAAAATGCATTTGCAGAAACTATCACAAAAGCAACCAAGGCTGGATTTACAGAAGTTGAAAAACCAAAAGTGCTGTTTAATAAAACAGTTGTATTAAAAAAATAACAAAAACGGTGGTGCTTTTGGTGTAATACTGTTAGGCATTGAAATACCACTAGATAGGACTATCAATCTATGGATAAAGTCGCCGTGTTCGTGGACGTTCAGAATATTTACTACACTACAAAAGAGCATCACAATTGTCATTTCAATTACAACGCATTTTGGACTAAAGCTACTTCAAATAGAGAGGTTGTGAAAGCGATTGCCTATGCAATTGATAAGGGCGATGAAAAGCAGAAACAATTTCAAAACATACTTAGGGGAATTGGATTTGAGGTAAAACTAAAACCTTTTATTGAAAGAACTGATGGTTCTGCAAAGGGTGATTGGGATGTTGGGATAACACTTGACGTTATGGAATATGCAAAGAAATCAGATGTGGTTGTGTTAGCATCCGGTGATGGAGATTTTGATTTGTTAGTAAATAAAATAAAAAAAGATTTTAATGTTTCGGTTGAAGTATATGGCGTGGCTCAACTTACCGCTGCATCTTTGATTAATTCAGCATCAAAGTTTGTATCAATTGAAGATGATCTACTATTAAAAATTACGGGATACTAAATATGAAATATGATTATCTAATTAATAATTTAGAAGCTAACGCTTCAACATTTAAAAGTCTGCTGGAAAATATTTTAGAAGAACAAGCCCGATGGAAACTTAAACCGGAAAAATGGTCATTACTGGAAATAGTAAATCATCTTTATGATGAAGAAAGAGAAGATTTTAGACAAAGAATAAAAAATATTTTTAAAGATCCGGAAAAAGAATGGTCACCAATAGCTCCTGCAGAATGGGTAAATGTAAGAGAATATGCTAAAAGAGATATTAAAACTTCACTTAATAATTTTTTAGATGAAAGAAAAAAATCTATTCAGTGGTTAAAAAGTTTAAACTCACCAAACTGGAAAGAAGTTCACGTTCATCCTAAGTTAGGAAATATGAGCGCAGAGAAATTACTTGCAAACTGGCTTGCCCACGATTATTTGCATATACGCCAGATAACTTTTATGCAATGGAGTTATCTATCACATATCACATCTTCAATCAAACTAGATTATGCGGGTAAATGGTAAAATAAAGTGAGGAAAATAAATCCTGCATACAAAGAATTCACATTAGAGAAACCAATTGCTGAAGCAAAAGAGATCATCATTACGAAATTTCTGCAGCTAAAAGGATAAGTTGTGCGAAATGATGAAACGCAAATTGAATGTGAATTCGGTTCGCACATAAAATCTAAATTACTAGACGAGCTTTTTGTTTCAGGATCAACTCTGCCTAAAAAAGCAGTTATAAAATTTTCAGAAATAGAAAGTA
>CBDUAV010000121.1:0-7941 GCA_965365225.1 uncultured Ignavibacteria bacterium
TTACTACTGTTACATATTCACAAATTAGTTTTAATGATTATTTTGAGGATAAAACTTTGCGTTTGGATTATTTTCACACAGGTGATAGTGTGAATTCATTCTATTCAATTGATGAACTGATTGAAGAACCATATTGGGGTGGATCAAAAGTTAACTTGATTGATAAATTTCCTTATGGCAAGTACAGGTTTGAGGTTTACGATTCTGCAACAAATATGCTTATTTACTCAAGAGGTTATTCAACATTATTTGAAGAGTGGCAAACTACAGATGAAGCAAAACAAACGGTAAAAACTTTTAGTGAAACGATCACATTTCCTTATCCTAAGAAACCAGCAGTTATAAAATTTTATGAACATAACAGGAAAAACGAATTGATTGAAAAATTTGAGTACGAAGTTGATCCTGAAAATTATTTTATTAAAACTGAAAGAGTGAATGAATACTCAAGCTTTGAGGTGATAAATTCTGGTAATTCTTCTGAAAAAGTAGATATTGTTATTATTCCGGAAGGATACACAGGCAAGGAAATGGGTCTTTTTGAAGAAGACTGCCGAAAGTTTGCAGGATATCTTTTTAACAGTTCACCTTTTAGAGAAAACAAGGATAAATTTAATATTTGGGGAATTGAAGCACCCTCTGCCGAATCCGGCACGGATATTCCAGGAGAAGATCATTGGAGAAAAACTCTGGTTAACTCTACATTCTATATTTTTGATACTGAAAGATATTTAATGACTTATGACAACAAAACTCTACGTAATATTGCATCAAATGCTCCCTACGATCAGATTTTTATTCTAGTAAACACAGACAAATATGGCGGCGGATCAATTTACAACTTTTACTCTGTTTTTATTAATGAAAATGAATACTCTGAATTTGTACTGATTCATGAATTTGGTCACGGATTTGCTTCTCTCGGTGATGAATACTATACATCTGAAGTTGCTTATGAAGATTTTTATCAATTGGATGTTGAACCTCTAGCTCCAAATCTCACTACCTTGGTTGATTTTGAATCGAAGTGGAAAAGTCTGGTTGATGATGATACTCCCATCCCGACTCCCAATACAGAAGCATATAAAGGTAAAGTCGGTGCTTTTGAAGGCGGCGGCTATATGGAAAAAGGAATTTACAGACCACGGCTCGATTGTACTATGAAATCGATTGTTGTAGATAATTTCTGCCCTGTTTGTAAAAGAGCAATTCAACAAATGATTGATTTTTACTCTGAATAAAAATGGACCATAGAAAATTACATAAGCTGGTAGAAACAATAGCTTCGGGTAAATTCAATTCCGAAGAAGAGATGCTGATTAGCACCATTGATGGAATTGTTGCAAATGAAAATATTGATGTAACCGGTGGAAGAATTTGGAAATTGGGTGAGACCAAGAAATCCTATAAACTTTTATATCAAACAGATAACATTGGTAAAATTGATAAAAGCTTTCGAATAGACATTACGAGATACAAAATATTGGACTTGATTGCCAAAGAAAGAACGATTCTTGGTAATGAAACCATTAGTGCATTAAGGGAAAAAGGTATTTTTAAATATTCCGCATCGGGTGTAGGAAGCAGGAAAAAAATTGATGATAAATATTATTACGAATATTTGCTTGCGTTGAACAGCGATAAGATCGATGAAGAGTTTCGGCTTAACCTTAATATGATTGCAACTGCGTTAACTTCAAAAATTAAACAAAGAAGATCATCCGAAAGCGTAGATTATCTTAGGGCAGATATTGACAAAGCCCGTCAGCTTCAGAAGAGTATTCTTCCCGAGCATGAGTACAATTTCCATAACTATGAGCTTTATGGAATAACCCATCCGGCAGAAATAGTCGGAGGTGATTTTTTCGATTACCTTGAACATAGCGAAGAGAGTGATAGATTGGGAGTTGCTATTGGAGATGCAGCAAGCAAAGGAGTCGGTGCTTCAGCTGAAGCAATGTATATATCGGGTGCGTTAAGAATGGCAAGCAGTTTTGAGATTAAAATTGCTGCACTGATGAGACGAATGAATCAACTTGTGAACAGAATTTTTGAAGATGATAAATTCGCCTCACTTTTTTATGGTGAACTATCCACACAAACTGCCGGACTTTTTTTGTATTCAAATGCCGGGCATAATCCACCTATTTTTCTGAAGTCTGAGACCGGCGAAATAGAATTACTGAATTCTACGGGACCTGTTCTTGGACCGGCACCAAATGCAAAATATCATCTTGAAAGTGTGAATTTTTCCAAAGGAGATATATTGCTACTATTTTCTGATGGAATTACTGAAGCTGCTGACAAAAATTTCGAACAATACGGGGAATCGCGGCTTGTTGCGAAGCTAAAGGAATTGAAAAATCGATCTCCAAAAGAGATAGTTGTTACCATTCTGGATGATGTTATAAGTTATTCAAAGAATGGAAAGTATTCTGACGATATAACACTTGTTGTTATTAAAAAGATAAAATGAAAATTATTTTAAATTACATTTTTATTGAAAATGCTTAAGTCCATAAATCCTGCGACAGAAGAAGTTATTAAATCATATAAAATAATGGAATCTTCGGAAGTTAATTCAGTTATTAATTCAGTTAGTGATGCATTTAAAAAATGGAGCAAAACTGATTTTAGTTTGCGATCAAAATTAATGCAAAAAGCTGCCGATGTGCTGCGAGATCAAAAAGAAGAGTACTCAAAATTGATGACCGAAGAAATGGGTAAACCAATTAATCAATCTCGGGCAGAAGTTGAGAAATCTGCATGGGTTTGCGAGTATTATGCAGAAAATGCTAAGCATTTCTTGAGTGATGAAATGATAAGAACTGATGCATCAAAAAGTTTTGTAACGTTCCAGCCTTTGGGTGTTGTACTTGCTGTTATGCCCTGGAATTTTCCGTTCTGGCAGGTTTTCAGGTTTGCAGCGCCGGGATTAATGGCTGGTAATAGCGGAATATTAAAGCATGCTTCAAATGTTTCGGGCTGTGCTTTAGCTATTGAAGATGTTTTTGTTAAAGCCGGATATCCCGAAAATATTTTTAGAACAATTTTGCTTCCATCATCCCAAATGGAAAGCGTGATAAAAAATGAAAAAATTGAAGCCATTACTCTAACCGGAAGTGTTCCGGCTGGCAAATCCGTAGCAGAAACTGCCGGTTCAGTATTGAAGAAAACCGTTATGGAACTTGGTGGCAGCGATCCTTATATAATTCTAGAAGATGCAGATTTGGAATTTGCCGCTGATACCTGTGTTACATCTAGATTAATTAACGGAGGACAAAGTTGTATCGCTGCAAAAAGATTCATTGTTGTTGAAAGAGTTTATGATGAATTTGAAAAATTGTTTATCGAAAATATGAAATTGAAAAAAATGGGTAATCCTTTCGAAGAGCAAAATGATTTAGGTCCCCAGGCAAGTGTAAAATTAAGAGATGAGCTTCACAATCAGGTAACAAAATCAATTGAAATGGGAGCTAAGTTACTAATTGGAGGAAAAATTCCTGAATTAAAAGGAGCATTTTACCCGCCAACAATTTTAACCGAAGTTAAAAAAGGAATGCCTGCGTACAGTGAAGAATTGTTCGGACCGGTTGCAGCACTAATTAAAGCAAATGATGAAAATGATGCTATAAGAATTGCTAACGATACAATTTTTGGTTTGGGTGCGGCAGTATTTACTTCTGATAAAATCAGAGGAGAAAAAATTGCCAGGGAAAAGCTAAATGCCGGCTGTTGTTTTGTTAACGATTTTGTCAAATCAGATCCGAGGTTACCATTTGGCGGTATTAAAGAATCAGGTTACGGCAGAGAACTTTCCAAATTTGGAATTAGAGAATTTATAAATATCAAAACAGTTTACATTAAGTAACCGCTTTCAGGTTTTGTTTTATAATTCCTTTTAGCAATTCTACAATTTTTTCCTTTGTAAACGGTTTTGATAGATAGTGTGTGCATCCAGCTTTTAAGAATTCTTCTCTATCGCCTCGCATGGCAAATGCTGTTATTGCTACAATTGGAACTTGGTCATATCCATTAATATTTCTTATTTCTTTTGTTGCATCAAGTCCGCTTATCCCTAAACCAAGATTTATATCCATCAATATAATTTCGTAGTGATTGGAACCAGCTAGCTCAATAGCTGTTTCACCATCGCTTGCAAAATCCATTTTACAAAGATTTTTTAAAAATAATTTAGTTACCTCTTTACTTGCATCATCGTTTTCTACAACTAATATTTTAGGAAGACGATCAGGATCATGCCCATTGTTTTTATCTTCAGCCCTTCTAAGTTCTGTTGTCTTATTTTCCTGGTGAGATTCTGATTTTTCAATTAAAGGAAATAATAATGTAAAAATGGAACCTTTACCGACCACACTTTCAACGGCAATTGTTCCATTCATCATCTTAATAAACCTTTTTGTAATCGTCAAACCAAGACCCGTACCTTCAAAGTGGCGGTTAAAGCCTTCGCTTACCTGTCGGAATTCTCTGAATATTGTATGAATACTGTCGTTTGGAATTCCAATACCAGTATCTAAAACTCTAATTCTTGCAAAATCAGTTGAATTGGATATTGTTTTATCAATTGAAATTGTAACACCCCCGCTTTCGGTATACTTCAGTGCGTTATTAATAAGATTATTTAATATTTGTCTTAATATTTGTTCATCCGCTGAAATATAAATTTTATCATCGGATACTTCTGTCCTTAAATATAGATTCTTTCGTTTGGCAAATGCTTTGAACAAATCAACTTGTGTAGTTACAATTGCTGAAACATTATGTGCAAGGAAGTTTAACTCAATCCTGTTTGCTTCAATTCTTGAAAGATCCAAAAGAGAGTTAAGTGTATCCATTAATCTTTTACCACTCGTTAAAATTTTATCAGCCATTTCTTTAAAATTTTCGTCGTGAAGTTCATCTTTCATCATTTCTGCAAATCCAAGAATCCCAACAAGCGGTGTTCTTAGCTCGTGGCTCATGTTTGCAAGAAAACTAGATTTTATTTTACTCAACTCTTCTGCTCTCTCCTTTGCCTCTTTCAATTCACTTTCAAAATTTTTACGATCAGTTGCATCTCTAACCGTTAGCAGAATAGCCAGGTTATCTTCAAAATTTATTGTTGTCCCAAGACTTTCTACCCACTTTATTTCTCCCTCAATTGTTGTAATTTTATATTCATCAATTAATGGTTCGTTCTTCTTTCGGGCTTTCGCAAGAATTTGAAGGACAGGGGTGATAAAATCAGGATGCAGAAAATCAAAAACTTTTTTTCCAATTCCTTCAGCGGGCGACTTTAAACCAACTAGTTTTGCTGCGCTCATATTAGCGAATAGGATTTTACCGCTTAAATCAATTATTAGTGCAGCTTCAAGCATATTCTCTATTAACGAACGGAAACGCTCTTCACTTTTGCACAGTTCATCTTCAATTTTTTTGCGTTCTGTTATATCTGTTGATACCCCAATGAGTGCCAAAGGTTCTCCTTCATCATTTCTTATTACCGATGTTGAAAGTGAAACCCGAAATTCTTCACATGATCTTTTAACATGAATAAGCTCTCCAGACCAACCCCCTTTTATGGTGGCTGGCAAAATGCTCTGGAGTAATTTTGTTGAATTTTTATTCGAGTGAATAATTGAAACGTGTTTTCCAATTATTTCATCAACTTTGTAGCCGTAGGTGTTACAAAAAGAATTATTCACAAATATAATATTTTCGAGCATGTCCGTGATGCAAACTGATTCGTGTATACTTTTTAATGCATGGGCGAGAACAGAGATTTTCTGCTGTGCATTTTTTCTGTCTGTTATATCCCGCACGATAGCTTGCAGAATAGCCTTTTTGCCCAAATCTACTTTACTTAAGCTAACCTCGGCATCGAAAAGTGAGCCATTTAGTTTTTTATGTTTCCATTCGAAGAATTGTGGCTCTCCTTTTAGTGCAGCGCTAATTTTTTCAAGTGCTTTTTCTTTAGAGCTGCTTCCATCCGGTTGCGTTCCCGGAGAAAACTCGTATGGTGGTTTATTAATTATATCTTCCCTATTGCATCCGAACATTTCTAGCGTTTTATCATTGCAGTCTATAAAAATATCTTCATTCATTAAAAAGATGGCATCGTTGGCGAATTCAAATAAAGTTTTATACTTTAATTGATTTTTTTCGAGCTCAGCAAGTGCAGTACTTTTCTCGGTTATATCGGCAAAGAAGGTTGCCATCCTGTTTGGTGCTATTTGAATGGCTGAAACTTCAAACACTCCTTTTATTTTTTTGTCTTCATAATTAACGACTTCGCTCTCAAATCTGGATCCGGATTTTGCAATATTTCTGTATTTATCCGGAATTTCGGTATTCCTTAGATTTGGAAAGGCTTCTTCAATTTTTTTGTTAAGAAATTGTTCATGATTTATTCCAAGAATTCTATTTGCAGATTTATTGAATCCGATCAAAATCAAATTATCTTTTTCCTCTAGTTCATAAATATGTACGCCCAAAGGAGATGCATCAAGTACTTGCTGAACTCTGCTTGTTGTTTCCTTAACATATATCCCTGTTTCTTTCAGTTTAGAAATATCTTTAAAGATTCCAATTGTTCCATTATTTGCTCCGGATATTTTTGAAATCGATAATTGATTATGTCTCTCCTTTCCATTTCCTGTAGAAATGATTACTTTGCCTTCCCAGTATCCCTTGCTCACGAGTTCTTTTCTTATTTCGTCGCGAGATGAAGAATCGTCTATAATACGGTAAATATCTTCGAGCTTTTTTCCGATAATTAGTGAGGCTTTTTTGTTAAATAGATTCTCAGATGCTTTGTTGCAGTAAACTAATCGGAATTTATTATCTGTTATTATAAATGGATTTTGTACCGAATCGAAAAGATGATTGTATAGCTCAGCGGGATTTGTTTCCGATTTTGATTTTGCTGTTTTTATAAAATTACACAGAAGCTGTTTATTGTTATCCAGCTTAATCTGTGTTAACTCTAAAGTGAACTCTTCAATGCTCTTTTTCTTAGTAAGGAATTTTAATGTTCCAAGTGAAGAAGTTTTTTTAAGCTTTGCTTTTTTTAGCTTTATTAAAAAATCATTTTGTTTTTCGGAAGGAAGGAGTTCATTTATGCAAATGATTTTATTTTGGGCGGCATTTATTTTAAAAATCTTATGGGCAGCTTTGTTAAACTCAACAATTCGGTATCCTTTATACTCAACTATTAACTTTGGATCTGGGGATTCTTCAAAAGCAGCTTTAAAGGGATTGAGCATTTCGTGGAATTTTATTGTTTATAAAACGTCACATTTTGCTATTTTACTCAATATTAGTGCCATTATGCACCATATTACAAATGTAAATTCAATATAGAATCAACTGTTTTTATTCAACTAAGTACTGATTGTGTAAAAAATACATTTCATTCAAAAAACAAATACTTCTTTGTAAGTTTAAAGTAATGTTTAACTACAAAATGAAAATCCAATATGATGGGACAGACTACTCTGGCTGGCAAATACAGGGGAACGCCAAAACGGTTCAGCAGGTTTTAAAAGAAGCAATAGAACAAATAATTCAGCAAGAGATTAATTTAATTGGTTCGGGCAGAACTGATGCAGGTGTACACGCTTTCGGGCAGGTTGCGAATTTCACAATTAGTAAAAATTTAGATCTGTATAAATTTAAACATTCACTAAACTCTGTATTACCTTCCGATATTTCTGTTATTAAGATTGATGAAGTTGATGAAAAATTTCATTCAAGATATGATGCTAAAAAACGATCATATTTGTTCATAGTTTCTAAAGAAAAATCTCCTTTTTATTTTCGTTACTCATATTTGCATAAAAGCGATCTTGATTTGAATAAGTTAAACCATTTATCAAAAATTTTTTTAGGTGAAAATGATTTCACGTCTTTTTGTAAAGTTAACACAGAGAGTGGTTC
>CBDUAV010000122.1:0-7869 GCA_965365225.1 uncultured Ignavibacteria bacterium
AATAATAGTGGATTTGTAATTGAAAGGACCTCACCCCGTCCCTCTCATTACCAGGGAGAGGGTGGCAAATCCGGGAGAGGTTGGGAGACGATTGGATTTGTGGAAGGAAATGGAACTACAACGGAACCCAAGTCATATTATTTTACAGATAATGAAATTTCATCAGGTACTTACAATTACAGATTAAAACAAATTGATTTTGATGGAAGCGTTAGTTACAGTGATGCAGTTGAAATTAATGTAAACACACCAACTGATTTTGTGCTTTATCAAAACTATCCCAATCCATTTAACCCATCAACAACAATCAAATTTGCACTGCCAATAGATAGCAGAGTGAAGATAAATGTTTATAACGCGCTTGGACAATTAGTTGAAACATTGATTACTAAAGATATGGAATCGGGATATCACGAAGTAAACTTTGATGCTTCTCAATTATCAAGCGGAGTTTATCTGTATCAACTGCAAGCAGACGAATACGTTTCCGTTAAGAAAATGTTGCTTCTCAAATAAATAGAAATAGCAAAACAGCCTTTTAAAAAGATGACATCTTTCCGAAAGATGTCATCTTTACCCAGACCAATATAGTCTATAGGTCAGCTGAACAAAAATTTTATAACCAATACTCCTACAACTCCCCACGCGACTTTTGTGGCATATTTGGGGAATTTCATTTTTGTCCATCCCCATATTTTTGCTACGAGAATCATTGCGATCATCAGAATTAATGTGGCTGCTACACTCTCAATTACATTTAAGGTTGGACCAATAAGAGTTGCAAAACTTTTTCTTCCCCAGAAAATTCCGTAAATAATTATTAAATGAAGCCAGTAAACTAATAAAGATTCTCGGCTTGCATCCAGCACAAATGATTTTCTAACCTTTCTCCACTCATTGTAATACCAACAAAGAGAAGCGAAAAATAAAACATATCCTAATCTTTCAAAGAAAAATACTGGGTTTGGGATAATAGATTTTAAATTTCCGAGGAATATTCCCGTATAAAAAAGATGTCCGAAAAGCAGCATTATTAATCCTGTAATTGCTGTTTTTTTAATGAAGATGCGTTCTTTTTCTTTGTTAACTGCATCGAGAAAATATTTTGCAAATATTGCACCTGTTAAAATAAAATTTAACCACGGAAAAATTGGGAACAGCGAGCCGTTCAGTCTGTTAAAGTAATTTGCTATAATCGGATGAACGAAATTTGTTAAATCGGTTTTCCAAAGAAAGGGCGAGACGATCATAACAAATAACGTTAAAATAATTATAGTATAGTGATAAATTTTATCCGAGCGAATTAGTAATCTCATCGCAAGAAGAATAAGTAAGCCAACACCAATACACTGCAGAACGTCTACAGCAAAAAAGCCCTGAAGTTGTTCAGGGGTTGATTTGTTTATAATCTTCGAAAGAGATTTATATGGAAGGTGAAGTGCATATCCGATTAGAATTACTGAAAATATTCTCCAGAGCTTTTTCCAAATAGGGAATTTAAATTTTCGCATATCATCAAGCTTGCTGCCTGACGAGACCTGGAAAGCAAAACCTGCAACAAAAAGGAATGCTGGAGCAATTAATCCATTTATAAACGATAAAGTACCAAACCAGCCCATTTGTTTTAATTCTGGAAGCAGAAATGTATTAAATACGTGTGGCTCAATCATTAGGATGATAGCCCAGCCGCGCAGCAAATCTATAAATGTGTATCTGACTTTTTGTTTCAGCGCTGATGTCCTAAATATTTTAGACTGAAAGTGCTTCTAAAATAATAAGATTTGTTTGTTAATCAGTAATAAATTTTAAGTAATTCTAATCTCAGCTAGAAGCCTATTGTAGCAATTAATTGTTAATTATTAGCACAAATTACAAGAACGCATTATGCTTGCCAGGAGAGACTGAATTGAATAATGAGAGTCAACGTCATTCAAATTTGCTTATCTCTTTTGAGAAATAAGGCTTCTAACAAATAAGAAATAAAAAGTAGAACGTGTACTAAAATCAACTTTAATTGATGAAAAATAATACTTTCATGGTTAAAACCATGGCATTTAACATGTAACTGTAGAGCAAGTTACAAACTTGAAATAAAACAAAATGGACAGGTAAACAGTATGGCAACAGTTGCAATAATAGATGATGATATTGATATTCTGGAAGCAAGCAGTCTGGTTTTAACATCTAAGGGATACAATGTAATTACAGCATCCGATCCCGACGAAGGTTATAAATTAGTAAAAGAGCGCAAACCCGATTTAATTATTCTGGATGTTATGATGAATGAACCTGACGATGGATTTTTTCTTGCACAAAAATTCAGGCGGGAAAAAATTGATACTCCAATAATTATGTACACATCAGTTTCAAAATCAATCGGTATAGAATTTGGCACAAGTGAAATGGTCCCGGTTGATGATTTTGTTGAAAAACCAATTACACCTGATATGTTAATTGATAAAGTTGAAAAACTTTTACGCTTACACAAGGTGGAGGAATAAAAATGTTAATCGAAGAAAAAAATGCTCTTTCGGAGGAGATAGAAGGTTATGTTAAAGAATACGGCACAAACCGCTCAGCACTGCTTTCAGTTTTACAGGCTGTTGAAAGAAAGCACGGTTTTGTGAGCGATTTTGCCCAGCAGGAAATTGCAAGAATACTGGATATTCATCCTGTAGAAGTTTATAGTGTAATTTCTTTTTATTCATTCCTAAATTCAAAACCAACAGGAAGGAACGTTGTTCGCTTGTGCAGGACTATTTCCTGCGATATGGCAGGTAAAGATCAAATCGAAAATGCAATTAAGCGTGAACTCGGAATTGAGTTTGGCGAAACAACAAAGGATAACAAAATTACTCTGGAATACACCAACTGTGTTGGAATGTGTGATGTGGGGCCGGCAATGATAATTAATGAGCGCGTTTACACCAAGCTTAATCCAGAAAAAGCAGTCAATATTTTGAACGAAATTAAATAGGCAACGCAAATGGAAGAAATGATAGATATAGCAGTAAAAGGAAAAATAAATAGAACGGGTCCGGTTTTGTTCTCCGAATACAATCGCGGAGAGGGAATAAAAACTGCGCTTGATCTTTCAAGAGATGATATAATTTTTGAAATAAGAGAATCTGGTTTAAAAGGAAGAGGGGGAGCAGGCTTTCCTACTGCAACAAAATGGATGCTTGTAGCTGCTGCAAAAGCTGACAAAAAATATATTGTTTGTAATGCAGATGAAGGTGAGCCTGGTACATTTAAAGACCGCGTTCTTTTAATGGAATATCCTGAACTTGTCTTTGAAGGAATGGTAATCGCAGGATATACATGCGGTGCAAGTGAAGGCATAGTTTACCTGCGCGGCGAATATGAATACATGCTTGCTTCACTTGAGGATTATCTTTACGAAATGAAAAAAGATAAGCTGCTCGGTGAAAATATCCTAGGAAGTAAATTCAGTTTTGATATTAAAATAAAATTAGGTTCCGGTGCTTACGTTTGCGGTGAAGAAACAGCACTGATAGAATCGCTCGAAGGACACAGGGGTGAGCCTCGCAACCGTCCACCATATCCTGTTAATACCGGTTTTATGGGCAGTCCAACCACAGTAAACAATGTAGAAACACTTGCCGCAGTTCCTCATATTATTATGAAAGGCGGATCTTGGTTTAAAAAACGCGGTACTGATAAGTCAACCGGATCAAAACTTTTTTCGGTTTCGGGCGATTGCAAAAAACCCGGCGTCTACGAATTACAATGGGGAACATCAATAAATGAACTTTTGGATTTAGTCGAAGCTGAAAATGTAAAAGCTGTGCAGGTTGGCGGTGCTTCTGGTGTCTGCATTCCTAAATCACAGTTTGATAGAAAACTCGGTTACGAAGATCTTGCAACCGGTGGCTCGGTTATAGTCTTTAACGAAGACCGAAATATGCTTGAAGTTTTAAAAAACTTTATGGAATTTTTTGTCGAAGAATCTTGCGGACAGTGTACGCCATGCAGAATCGGCAACATAAAACTGTTAGAAGGAGTAAATATGATAGAACGCGGTGATTATACGTTCCGTCACATTAATAACCTCAAAGAACTTGGAAAAACTATGCAGGTTGCATCTAAATGCGGATTGGGGCAGTCGAGTCCGAATCCGTTTATAACAATACTTGAAAATTTTAAGGATGAGATATTTAATTCGAACTCGTCTGAAAAGCAAGTTGGCGGAAACGGAGGAAAAGAATAATGAAAGCGGATACATCAAGAGCTCCTGTTAGCCAGAGAGCTCACACAGTAGATGTAAGCAAGAATGGAAACGGAATTGGAGAAAAAATTTCAGTTGTAATTAATGATCAGAAATTTTCTGTTCCTTTCGGCAAAACAATTTTAGAGGCATGCAGGGAAAATCAGATTCATGTGCCGACACTTTGTCATCATCCCGATCTTTGTATTGCAGGAACCTGCCGTATTTGTGTCGTTGATGTTGAAGGAATGAGAACTTTACAGACGGCATGTTCATTTCCAATAACTGCGCCTATAAAAATTCGCACATCATCTCCAATGGTTAGAAAAGCCAGGAGACATATTCTCGATCTGCTTTTAAGCGAACACTACGGTGAATGTTATGCATGCGTAAGAAATAACAACTGTGAACTCCAAGCGCTTGCAAAGGAATATGGAGTAGATCAGTATACATTCGGGCATATAACCGAACCACTTTATGATGTAGATAGATCTTCTTTTTCTGTTCATCGTGATATAAACAAATGCGTCCTTTGTAAAAGATGTGTAAGAACTTGCATTGATTTGCAGGAAGTAGGAGTTCTTGAAGCAATTGACAGGGGAGATAAAACACACATTAGCACATTTATGGAGAAGCCGCTTGCTGATGTAGTCTGCATCAATTGCGGACAATGTATAAATCGCTGCCCAACGGGTGCATTACGTGCAAACGATCCTTCAGATCAGGTTTGGAATGCAATTGATGATCCTAAAAAGCATGTTGTAATTCAAACTGCTCCTTCTCCAAGAGCAGCAATTGGTGAAGTGTTTGGACAGGAGCCCGGGAAATCGTATACGGGTGAGCTTAACACTGCACTCAGACGAATTGGTTTTGATAAAGTATTTGATACAAATTTTACAGCAGATCTTACAATTCTGGAAGAGGGAACTGAGCTCCTTCTTCGCTTATATAAAGCACTTGTAAAAAAAGAGAATATTTCTCTTCCCCAGTTTACCTCCTGCTCGCCGGGTTGGGTAAAATATCTTGAGCATTTTTATCCTGAACATATTGATAATTTGAGTTCTGCAAAATCTCCGCAGCAAATGTTTGGGGCATTAATAAAAACTTTTTATGCAAAAGAAGCAGGTATAAATCCTGAAGATATCGTCTGTGTTGCACTTATGCCATGCGCGGCAAAGAAATTTGAATGCAACAGACCCGAAATGAATGACTCCGGCTACAAAGATGTTGATTTTGGATTAACAACTCGTGAAATGGGACAGATGATTAAAGAAGCAGGCATTCATTTACCGGAAGTTCCTCAATCACATTTTGATAATCCATTTGGCGATGCTTCTGGCGCCGGATTAATTTTTGGCGCAACCGGTGGTGTAATGGAAGCTGCACTGCGAACAGTAATTGAACTAATTACAGGCGATAAAGTTGAAAACATATTTGAGCATGCCAACATTACTCCTGTCCGCGGATTTGAAGGTATTCGTTATGTTGAATTTCCAATTACAAAAGTTGGTCCTGTTCCTGATCTTCTGAAAAACTTAGTACCCGATTGGAACTGGCTAAAAGGTGTAACATTAAAGATTGCCGTTGCACATGGAACAGCAAACGCTAAAAAAATTATGGAAGACATAAAATCAGGCGGTAAATTCAGCGAATGCCACTTTATTGAATTTATGGCTTGCCCCGGCGGATGTTTGGGCGGCGGCGGTCAGCCGATTCCTACTACGGAAGAAATAAGAAAAAAACGTGCGCAGGCAATTTATAGTGAAGATGAATCACTGCCTGTTCGTAAATCTCATGAGAACGAACATGTAGCTACACTTTACGATAAATTTTTAACAGATGGTCCCGGCGGACATTTATCGCACAAACTTCTGCACACGCACTACACTAAAAGAGGAAAGTATATTGCCTGAGAAAGGGTTCAATAAAAATAATCGGGAGGTTTATTGTTCGGTAAATTGATTATGAACTTAGTGCCGCAGTGGGCACTTGAGCACAAAGAATTCTGGGATGCAATACGCACCAGAAATCTTTGGTTTATAAAGCTTCGTTACGGTGTTGTTATTCTTCTGCTTGCTTTTATCATCCTTTCAATTTCTTTATTTAAAATTGAATTTACCCCTGTTCAGCTTACACTAATATTAATTATTACAGTATCAATTTTTGTTTACAACCTTGTACTTCATTATTTAAGAAGATTTGTAAAGTTTGACAGTGAAAGTTTTAATCCTCTTTCACTATCACTGCTTCAAATGGTGCTGGATTTACTTTCGCTCTCACTTCTTGTTTATTATACTGGTGGAATTGAATCGCCCTTATATATGCTGTTTGTTTTTCATATGATTATCGGCAGTCTTATTTTGCCCGGCGCTGTTGTTTACACGATTGCTACAATTTTTGTTTTGATTTTTGCAACATTGATTACACTGGAACACACTGGAGTTATAATGCATCATCACGTAAAGGGATTACTCGATTTTCACCTCTATGATAATCTTTACTTTGTAACTGCTTACTTAACTACTTTTTCTTTTATGATTTTTGTAAGCGTTTATCTTGCAAATGGAATTGCTCGACAGCTGTACAAACGTGAAAAAGATCTTGTTGATTCAATTAAAAAAATTAATGCTGCTGAAAAAGAAAAACAGCAGTATATAATGGGAATTGTTCACGAAATTAAAACCCCAATTGCTGCTGTTACATCTTATTTAGATCTTATTCTGCAAAAATTTCTAGGTCCGGTTGATGAAAAAGTTGAAGAAAAACTGCTGCGGGCAAAAACACGGTCAGATGAAGGCATACAAATGATAAATGATGTGCTGAATGTTTCCAAACTAAATCTTTACGATCAGTTTAACGAGGAGGAAATTAATCTTGAGGAATTAGTTTGCGGAGTAATTAGAAGAAGAAAGTCTTATGCAGATTCACGTTTGGTTGAAATGAAATTCCTTGATGAACGTGAAAACAAAACTCAGATTTTGGGCGACAGGTATTTGCTCGATATTGCAATTTCAAACCTCGTTGGAAATTCAGTTAAATACAATATTGACGGCGGCAAAGTTGAAGTGATACTAAGCAGTAAAAACGGATCTGTTTTAATTGAAGTCTGTGATGATGGTGTTGGAATTCCTGAAAAAGAACTACCTAAAATTTTTAACGATTTTTTCCGTGCTACAAATGCTAAAAAAATATCATCTGAAGGTTCGGGGCTTGGACTTTCAGTTGTTAAGAAAATAATTGAGCGCCACGATGGATCAATTAGTGTTAAAAGCCCATCGCGTATGTCAAAAAAAGATCAACCGGGTGCAAGTTTTATTATCGAGCTTCCGTTAAAGAGAAAAAAGCAGAACGAATAATTATAGTTCGAACTAACTTTTCTCTTCTCCATCTAACTTCAATTCAACTAACTGAGAGCTGACACCTTTTATCAGAGCAACCTTGCGCGCAATTTCTCTGTTGTCTTCTTCTTTACCGACAAGCTCTAAAATTAATAAACCTTTGTCGGAACAGTTTTCCAGAACACCATCGTGAATGCCAAGCCTGGTTTTTATATTGCAGCCCCAGCCGGTTAAAACCTTTTGTACGTTTACCGCAGATTCTTTCCTGTTTCCGATTAGAATTAAAAGAATGGTTTTCATTTT
>CBDUAV010000123.1:0-7807 GCA_965365225.1 uncultured Ignavibacteria bacterium
TAAATCTTCGCATTTTTACCTCCGAAATTTTTATGATATGTTTGAATATAATTCTGGTGCGAATTTTCAGAATGGCACAAATATGGCACACCAACAAAAAAAGCACCAGAGGTTGGTGCTTTTTAATGTTTGTAATATATTTTGACGATATTGCTCAATATGATTGGATTTTCGGTTAAATAATGTTTGCAATTCAAAACCGCATTTTCCTTGCATCGTTTTTCTTTTTTTGTATCTCATTTTGTTTCAAAATTTCCGCACAAATTAATCAATCTGATTCATCCGATTGGGGGAGGCTTTTTGTATCAACGTGGGCAGATGACAGGCAATCTGCTTTTTCGTTTTCTTTTGATGATGGATTTATTTCTCAATACGATAACGTTAGAATTATTCTAAATCAAAATAATTTTCCTGCTACATATTTTATTCTTCCGCCATTTCTTACAGATAGTCTCCCAGGTATATGGAGATATGGTACCTGGCCGATGTTTTTAGAAATGTATAATGAAGAATATGAGTTAGCATCTCACTCATTAAATCATCCTGATTTAACACAACTACCTATTGGTGATACTTTAACTCCAAACACAATTCACTATGAATTGAATCAATCAAAAAAAATGATAAATGAAAGGACACATAATAACGATTGCATAACTTTTGCTTATCCGTTTGCAATACATAATAATTTAATTGATTCATTAACCAGCCTTTACTATGAATCCTCACGTGAAGTTGGAGGTGTTCCAAACTCCTCATCAATAGTGGGAATGGATTGGTTTAAATTAAAATCTTATCAAATTGAATTTGATTTACCCAGAGATTCATTGGAAAATGATCTCGATGAACTTTATGCTTTAATTATTTGGATTGAAAACTCAATTCAAAACGAAACCTGGGGAATTCAACTTGCACACGAAGTCGTTCCATTTGTACAGATTAATGATCTGCTGAACGATGGTGCCTATCATCCAATTGCCAATGAATGGTTAATTCTATTGTGTGATTGGCTAAAAGTGAAGAGCGATGCAAATGAAATCTGGATTGAAACAATGGGAAACATAACAAGATATATAAAAGAACGAGAAAGCCATTCTTATCAGATCATTTCAAAATCAAATTTTAAAATTGAAATTGAACTGACAGATACACTTGATGATGAAATTTATAATTATCCGCTCTCAGCATTTATTTCAGTTCCGGAAGAATGGAATTTTGTTTTAGTTGAGCAGGGAAATGAAACACAGGTATTAGAGTCCTTTGATGCAGATTCGATGCAGCTTGTTCTGGCAAATGTAATTCCTGACGGCGGTATAATTGAGTTAACAGAATTCGAACCTAATTATATTGCTAATGAAGGAGAAAATGATCCCTCATATTATTCTTTGTCTCAAAACTTTCCTAATCCATTTAATTCTACAACAACTATAAATTTTAGAATACTAAAAAGTAGTTTCATCTCTCTAAAAGTGTACGATGTTCTTGGTAACGAAATAACGACTTTGATAAATGAAGAAATGCCTGCAGGAGAATATGAAGTTGAATTCAACTCTAACTCCAATTCGTCATTCCGGCTTACCCGGAATCTGACATCAGGAATATATTTTTACACTCTAAAATCAGGCAGAAATTACCTATCCCGCAAAATGATTCTGCTTAAATAAAAAGCTTAATCTATAACTCTTATACAGATAGAAGTAAAATTCAATTCATTTGAAAAGATTGAATAAATGAATAACTTTGAACTCGAATTCATTCACTTCAAATTAATTCTTATTTCTAATGAAAAAGTACATTCTTCTCACCTCATTTCTATTTTTGTTCTCTACATTTTCATTTTCTCAAAGTAAATTTAACGCAGGTGCCTCTTTTAATCTGGGAGTGCCTGTTGGGTCTTTTGCCGATATAACAAATACAGGAATTGGCGGCTCTATAATTGGCGAATATGTTGTAAGCATTCGGGTTTCCATTATACTTTCTGTATCCTATCAAAATTTTCCCGGGGACTTTAACAAATTTGCAGTTGGTGGAAAAACATACGATGTGTCTGTTAATTCAATTCCACTGCTGGCTGGTGCACGGTATTATTTTAATGAAAACCTATTCGGAATTTTAGAAACTGGTGCACACTTTTTTAGAGTTAGTGCGGATGTTTCGGATATCTACAATAAAGATAAACTTTCCACAGAATATGAAACAAAATTTGGGGCAGGTGCAGGTGCAGGATTTCGATACCGACTTGCTGAGGGATCAGTATTTGAACTGAGCGGAGTTTTTAACTATGTAACAGATGATCTAAACTCAATTGCATTACGAGCTGCTATTCTTATTTTGTTAGATAAACTTTAGGAATAATTATGAAAAAAATATTTACCATCATTCTATTTTTTATCTTTACACTTTCCTGTTTTGCGCAGGAAAATGTATGGGGGATAACAGCTTTTGGAGGCACTGCAATTCCTACCGGCAGCTTTGCCGATTTTTATAACAGCGGATACACTTTTAGTGGTGGAGCCATTTATTCCTTTAAATTTAGTACAAGAATTGCAATTACACTTGGATATTCACGGTGGGCATTAGAGGAAGATGTATTCAACAATGCATTGCAATCTGATTCTATGAACATTTCTTTTAAAGGAGAAGCACCCGTAAGGGTAATTCCTTTGCTGCTGCAGGTTAAGTGGTACGGAACGAATGAAGGTGTTAAACCGTATGCTTTAATTGAAGGTGGATTCTATTTTTCAAAGTCTGAATTTACCGGTGAAGTTTTTGAAGCAGACACCTTAGCTGGAAATATTTCAGGATCAAATTCAAGTACTAATACAGGAATTACATTGGGATTAGGGTTGAGCTTTGATCTCTTGAAAAATGTTGAACTTGATGTAGCTGGCAGGTATCATATTGTATCACTAAACAACAGCTATAATTTTGTTCCGGTAAATCTCGGAAGCACTATCAGTTCAGACCAGTATTGGTCTGTTACTGCTGGTATAAATATTATTCTTATTGAATAATTTATTTTAGATCAGTCAAATTCCTTTTCACAAAATTCAAATTCAAAATGAAATTATTTTATACCATTTTATTCCTGATGACAACTGGTTCTATAGCAATTTATTCACAACCAAATATGGTACAGGCATTACAAAAGGGAGGATGGACTGGTGGTTTGGCTGGATGGCTTGGCTGGGAAAATTATAAAACCAATGTTAACCTGGGTGATCACTCGGATGTGGCAAAAGTCGATGGCTTTAATTTTATTTTCAGTTCCCGAAATGGAAGTATTGTTGAAACAAATGGTGTTTTCGGATTTGATTTTCAATGGCGTGAAAAAACCCGCACTACTAAACCGGATCCCAATCCGGGAGATTTAAGTGAATATGAAAAGGATAGAGTTTGGTTCTTGGGTCTTTGGGCAAGGTACTACTTTCGCCTTGGAGGTAATTTTTCATTTTTTATTGAGGGCTCAGGTGGTTATGCCGTTTTCAACCAGGTGAATGAATTAGTAACTACTGAAGAGCAATCAACTATTAAACTTGAGAGTTCTGCAAATGGATTTGCTTATAATGGGGGAGTGGGTTTTTCACATTTTATTTCTCCAAACGCAGCATTTGAAATTACGGGAAGATACGAAGGCGGTAGTTTAAATGGTGATAGAGAATATCCCGATGGTTCAAAAAACGATTTAAATATTAAACTTGGAAATATTTTTATTCTTTTTGGATTTCAAATTTATCTTAGATAATTAATTTCAAAGGTAGCACTTATTTAAATGCAAAAGACCGCTTTTGAGCGGTCTTTTTTGCATGCCCTCACTACTATATAACACACAATAAACAATCGAATTATTTTACAAGATCTTCAATTTCTGATTTTGATTTTAGTATACTAAAAATTGATGTAACGATGTAGAGCAGCAATCCGGCTATAATTATCCCAAACAAAATATAAAGTGCCATAGCATCCTCCAAATAAGTTTAAGTATATCTACTCTTTTCCAACGTTTGTGCCAAATAGTGCAAATTTGGAAATATTGCCGTAATAAACTTTTTTTGTTGAATATTGGTGCAAATCTTGTATCTAATTGATATTACATTTATAGAATGTCTGAATTTGAAATGCTATTTAAGGGGTTATTAGGAACGTTTTTTTGAGTTAATTAACCAACTGTTTATTGTCAATTACGGTGGAAGACAATTGGAATGCCATTGTATAAATATATTCTTCCGAATTGTTCGTTAAGCCAATAAAGCGGTTTGTCATTAATTGAATGATCTTCTTTAATATTCATTCTTACAATATCCGGGCGTTCCTTTACATTAATTACACTGTCACAAAACTGTTCGGGTGATATACAGTGTTCATCATCGAGTTCGACATCAAGTACTTTTTGCTGTTTGATAATTAAATTTTTAACAGAAACGGCTTTTACAGTTCTCGGTTTATATGTTAGTGTAACTTCAAACTTTCTCATAGCTAGTTAAATATAACATATTAATCTTTTATTAGCATCAGCATACTTGAATTTTTAGCAAATTAACAAAAATTTTAATCCCTTTCTATCTCGATTCCAATCCAATCTTCGAGAGTTGTATAAATTTTTTCCAGTTTATCACCATCAAAGCTCTTAATTCGTGTTCGATGCGAGCCATTATCCTTCACCATTTTAAGTGCATTTGTTTCACCGGTTAACTCAATTGCTGTAGCAGACCAGGTATCATATTCACCATAAATAAAGAGCATGTTATTTCCATTTTTCTGAAGCCACGTATTTACGTTTTGCATAAATCCACAATTAAAAACAGGATTGCTGTCTTCAGGAACAAATATTCTACTTGTTGGTTCTTTTACTTCAGTTAACAAATCTTTTAACTCAGAAATATCATAACCATAGTAACCAATTTCAGAATAAGCCTGGTAAAAAAATGAATTATATCTCGATACATCTTTATCGGAAAAATAAGAGAACAAAGATCCCAATTTTAAATGATTAAAAAGTTCCTCATTTGTTGCATCAGTATTCGGAATTTCATCGCAGGTAGTTTTCTGCCACTGCCAGAATGCAAAACCGTATTCAAGCACAGCATATTCAAAAATAAATTCATTGCTGCCAAGTGAATATGTGTAACCTGATTTCTCTGAATCCTCAATAAACATTGGTATAAGTTCATCTTTTCTTTTTAATACTTCTCTCTGGAATGCAATCATTTTATTTCTACAATCTTCAGTTCCTACATTATCCAAAAAATGATATATTCTTGGATCTTCCGCGGCAAGATTTAATGGTGCCACGTAGCAGACTGATGCATCTGCATCTTCAGGAAAAAAATATTTGTGATACATAGTAGTTTGCCCGCCTTTGCTAATTCCTGTTGTAATCCATTTCCCAGCGTAAATCTGTTTCATAGTTTCAATTATATTATGATGATCATTTGCTGATTGCTCGATTGTTAAGTATTTCCATTCTGCATTTTCAGGATATGATTCACCGAAGTAACGATGCTCAACGACAATTTTATTACTTTGTAATATTTCTGAAAGTTCGTTTGGTCTGTTGAAATCAATATTGTAACCATCAAGTTCGATTACCATCGGAATTGAATCATCTCTATGCGATAAGTAAAATTTTTGTATGAATTGTTCACCATCCTGATTAAAATGATCAACTGGCTGCTGTATAAAAATCCTAAACGCTTCTGCATATCCGGAATCTGGTTCAATTTGTTCAACTGAAATTATTCCGGGTAATCCGCTGATCCTTTTTTCTAAATCACTTTGAGCACAGAGTAACGAACTAACTAATACAATAAAGGAAATAAAGATTATTTTTTTTCTCATTATTTTATCACCTGACGATTTTTTAAAATATTATTTTTTCTTTTGAAAAGATACGATTGTGAAATTATCATTCCTGTTAACATAAGCACACAACCAAAAAATCCCCTCAGTGGAATTGTTTCTGATAAAATCATCCAGCCGCCAATAACGGCAAATACCGATTCAAGGCTCATAATTATTGCAGCATTTGCAGGATGTGATTCTTTTTGAGCAATTACCTGAAGTGTGAAGGCAATTCCTGCAGAAAAAATTCCCGCATATAAAATGGGGATTATAGCCAGATATAAATTATTTAAAATAATATTTTCAGCGATTAATGCAGATATAAAACTTAGCAATGCGCAAATTAAAAATTGCAAAAATGCTAATTGAATCGAATCTGTTTTATTTGAAAAAAAACCTATTACTAAAATTTGACCGGCCCAAAAAAATGCTGCTGAAAAAACCAGTATATCGCCTATATTTATATCAAGATTTTTAGTTACACTTAAAAAATACAGTCCGACTATTGCCACCAATGCGCCTAACCAGGTTAAAGCGGATGTTTTTTGTTTTATAAATAGTCCTAAAATTGGTACGAGAATAATATAGAAGCCCGTAATGAAACCACCTTTACCTGCTGTTGTATAGACCATGCCCGTTTGCTGAAGGGTTGCACCTAAAAATAAAAAGAGTCCAGCCGCTAGTCCGCCGTATAACAAAGTTTTATTGTCAAAAGAAATAATTGTTGACCTATTAAATTTTTTTCTCTTATTGATAAGTAAGAGTGGAAGCAGAGATAAGCTGCCCAGAGTAAATCGTGCTGTATTAAAGGTGAACGGACCAAGATATTCCATGCCTGCACGCTGTGCCACAAAAGCAAATCCCCAAATTATTGCTGTGATTAGTAAAAGTAAATTAGCTTTCATTTATGCTTTGTAGGGAATGGACTCCTGTCCATTCCGGTTTTTTTGCGAATCGATCAGGAGATCGATCCCTATATTATATTGATTGATTTTTTTAGGGCGTTAACACAAGCACTAATATTTTCGTCATTGGAAGAGTATCCCATCAAACCAATTCGCCAGACTTTACCGGCAAGATCACCAAGACCTGCACCAATTTCAATATTGTATTCCTCAAGTAAAGATTTACGAACATTTATATCATCAATACCATCGGGTATTTTAACAGAAGTTAGCTGCGGTAATCTTTCATTCTCTGTTACAAATGTCTTCAATCCGATATTCTCTAATTCCTTGACAAGTTTTTCACCATTTTGTTTATGTCTAAACCAGGAATTTTCGATCCCTTCTTCCTTCAGCATAATCAAGGATTCATGTAAGGCATAGAGAGAATTTATTGGTGCAGTATGATGATAAGCTCTTTTAACATTTCCACTCCAATAACCTAATACTAGATTCAAATCCATAAACCAGCTCTGTACAGGTGATTTTCTACTTTTAATAAATTCAACTGCTTGATCACTAAATGTGATAGGGGAGAGACCCGGAGGGCATGAGAGACATTTTTGCGAACCCGAATAAGCTACATCAATTCTCCATTCATCAACCATTAAAGGTATGCCTCCCAGAGATGTAACGGTATCCGCAATAACCAGACAATTATGTTTGTGTGAAATTTCTGTTAAGGTTTTTATATCGGATTTTGCTCCGGTTGAAGTTTCTGCATGCACAAAAGCGCATAAAGTAATTTCTTCAACTTTTTGTAAAGTATCTTCAAAAGCATTAGGATCGATTGCACTACCCCATGGCGAATTTACAACAATCGGTTCGGCGCCGCATCTTTCAACTATGCTCTTCATCCTTCCACCAAAGACCCTGTTAATGCATACCAAAACTTTTGAATCGGGCTCGATTAGATTTACTAAACAAGTTTCCATACCTACTGAACCAAGAGCTGAATCTGCGAATGTAACTTCATTATTTGTTTGGAAAATGGTATATCTACTTTGCTGCTGATGATGGGG
>CBDUAV010000124.1:0-7766 GCA_965365225.1 uncultured Ignavibacteria bacterium
CCTCAGATGCAAACTTAGTTGAAGGAATTTGGTATAATTCAGATGGAACTGAAATAGGTCCTGATATTTGGGGACAATTTGCTACTATTCAAACGGTTGAAAATGATCCCTGCGCTGGCATAGAAGGGATTCAATATACAAGTCCAGATCATCCGGGTTTTGGTGGCTGGTAAAAAACTATAAAGAAAAATATTAAAATTCTTAACCCGGTAGGCTGAAATGTTTACCTGGTTTTTGTTTCATTATTACTATCAAAATAATTTTGTTTTATTTTAGATTTTGGATTTATCTCAAATTTACTCCTTATATTAAATGAGATATGTAGTTATAATAGTAGGATTTACTTTTTTTTTCTTTACAAAGAATTTTCCACAAGAAAAAAAAACCACTTCATTTCATCCATTCTCAAATGCTATAGCATTTACAGGAGAAATTGGCGGCAGCCTAGCTTATACAGATTTTACTATTCCAGAGCTTGATTTTTTCGGAAGAGGATCGGTGGAATACTACTTTCCTTCACAAACTATTCATGCATTTGGTATCAAATTTATTGGTGGTGGTGGACTAATATCTGCAGAGCATGAAGGTACAGAAAGAATCTATCCTCCGCCATCATCAAATTTTAGAACCAGCATATTGTTTTTAGGAGGTGGCTTAGTTTACGCAGTTAAACTCGGGAATGGAGTGCCTTACGTTAGCGCAACCTTTGCATATCTAAGATTTGATCCAAGAGATAAAGATGGTAATTTTTTACCAAACAACCGGCAGCGGATCTATGATCCAAATGGCTTTACATTCGGAGGAGAGCTTGGTGTAAGATTTCCATTTGCCGATATGTTCAGTTTGAATATAGGAGCAAAAGTAAATTATACTAACTCAGATTATTTGGATGATATTGAAAAAGGTCTCCATAATGACGCATTCGTGAATGGGTTTATTGGATTCTCACTCTATATTGGTGCTGAAAGAGATGATGATAATGACGGTGTTGAAAATAGTAAAGATATCTGTCCGAATACCCCATTAGGAATAGCAGTTAATGAATTTGGCTGTGCAACGGATTCGGACCACGATGGTATACCTGATTACTTGGATAAATGCAGTAATACTGAAAAAAATATAGTTGTGGATGAAAATGGTTGTCCGACAGATTCTGATAATGATGGGGTGCCTGATTACATAGATAAGTGCCCTAATACACCAAAAGATGCCATTGTTGATGCTAATGGTTGCTCCCGAGGACAAGATGCTGTAGGTGCAATAAAGCCTGAACACGACTCGACACAACTGATTCAGGGCGGCTATAACCTTTTGAATGAAAAACATCTCTCGGACATGTTTTTTACTGATGGCAACTTATTTTGTTTTCAAATAAGTTCTTTTAGAGATAGAAATCTTGCAGAAGAGGAAGCATATTATTTTAGATCAAAAGGACACAAAGTTTATATCATTGAAGCTATTCCATTTAACGACGGTAAAATTTGGCATAGGGTGAGAATAGGTTATTTCAAATCATTACTTGATGCAATTAAATATAGAAATAAATATTTCAATTGATTTTTTATAAAAAGTATTAAAACTCATCCTCAACTAACCAACCCTGCGCCTTATCTGTGGAAATTTCTGCAATAAAACGAGAAGGTTTGGAAAGAGTTATTCCATCAATCCTGTTATACATATGCATTGGGTAGGTTACGTAAAGATTTTGCTTTGCGCGGGTTGATGCAACGTACATCAATCTTCTTTCTTCCTCCAAAGATTCCAGACTTTCAGCAGCTCTTATAGAAGGGAAGTAACCTTCAACTGCATGGATTACAAATACAGAATGCCACTCCAATCCTTTTGCAGAATGAATTGTTGAAAGAGTTAGATAGTCATCTTCTTTATCAGTTGCATTAATGTCTGTCACACTATCTATTATTGGTTCAATTGCCATATCTGCAAGAAAAGAATCTAGCGATCTGTAGTTTTCAGAAATATTTTGAAGTGTTTCGAGATCCTTATTTCGTTTATGATAATCATCGTACTTATTCTTGAAGAGAGGATAATAATAATCGAAAACCATTCCAATTCTTTCGGAAGGCGGTGCTTCGGAAGTATGGAGTTGATACAGAAATATAAAAAGATCTTTTAGTTTTTCATACGCAAATTCTTTTTTATTTCCCGGGTGATTTTCAATTGTAATTTTTGCTGTTGCTAATTCATCTAAAACTCTTTGCGCGGTTTTGGGACCAACTCCTTCATGTAGTAGTAAAACTCTATACCAGCTTACTATGTCACGAGGATTTGAAGCAATACGTAGAAATGCAAGCATATCTTTGACGTGTGCAGTTTCAATGAATTTTATTCCGCCGAATTTTTGAAATGGAATTCCTGCTTTTGCAAGCTCTATTTCAAGATCAAAAGAGAAAAAAGAAGAACGGAATAGCACTGCAATTTCCTGCAGATTAACTCCCTGTTCATTGAGATCAAGAATTTTTTCAACAATAAATTTCGATTGCATATTTTCATTTGCAGCAGCAACAATCATTGGAAGTTCACCACCTTGCTTACGGGTGTAAAGAACCTTTGTGTATTTTTCTATTGCTGCATCGTAAACATGATTTGCAAAATCCAATACAGTTTGAACGCTTCTGTAATTCTCTTCTATTTTAATTATTTCTGCATCAGGAAAGAGTTTTGGAAATTCCATTATATTCTTAAAATTGGCGCCGCGGAAAGAATAAATTGACTGTGCATCATCACCAACAACCATTACATTTCCATTGTGTTGTGCGAGTCCCTGCACAATATCAGCCTGCAGCTTGTTAGTATCCTGATATTCGTCAACCATTAAAAAATCAATTGTTGATAGAAGATTTTTTGAGGCTGTGTTTCTACTGAAAAGAAAATCTCTCAAATAAACCAGCAGATCATCGTAATCTAGTAGATTATTTTTTCTTTTATAGCTTGTAAAAATTTTCTGAACTTCTAAAATCTGATCGAGCTCCAATATAAAATGGGGGAACTCTTCTTCGATAATTTCTTCCACGGGTTTTTCTGTATTTACAGATAAGCTGAAAACTTTATTGAGTGTTTCTTTTTTCGGAAATCTCCTTTCTTTACTAATTAAACCTTTCTGCGAACGAATAAGATTAATTATATCTTCGCTGTCGCCCTGGTCTAAAATTGTAAAGTTCGAATCAAGTCCTGCGGCTTTTGAATATTTTCTTAAAGTAAGATTGGCAAAAGAATGAAATGTGCCGCCACGAATTTTTGAACAGCGATCATCAAGCAACGCAGATGCTCTTTTTAGCATTTCATTTGCTGCTTTACGCGTAAATGTTAAAAGAAGAATTGAGTTCGGATCGAAACCTGATTCTACTAACCGTGCAACGCGGTAAACAAGCGTTCTGGTTTTACCTGTTCCTGCGCCGGCAATTATTAAGTAAGCTCCATTAACGGCGGAAACTGCTTCGTACTGCGAAGCATTTAACTCCTGCTGGTAATTAATAACAAAACGGCTTTCATCAATTTTTTTTTGAAAGCCTGCTTTGCCTAATCTCTTTAGCTTGTATTTTTTAGGAGATTCGTCTCTTTGCGATTGACTCATCTACGAAATGCTTTGGGTTTAGCCATTATTTCTGAAATAACAATATAGTCTTTTAATGATGCGGGATTTGTTAGTTTGCTTCTTATTTTTTTGCTTATTTCACTTGCAGCGGTTTGTCTTTTCTTTAAGTATTTTTCAAATTTAACTGCCTGTTCTTCCATTCCTGAATCTATTTTGGATTTTTTATCCAGCAGCTCTTTTTGTTTATCCATCCAAACATCAGTAACCTTATGTTCAGAAGCGGTTGGCTGATGCCAAGTATCTGTTTCAAGGTGTTCATCAAAATCCATCGGTTCAACAGTTTGTGTAGGTACTGTTTGAGTTTGCTGGGAACCGGTTTCTTGTCCATCAACTTTAAAGAAATCTTCAATCTCTTTTAAAATATCATATTCCGGTTTTTGTTGAGTTTGAGCAACTGTGGCTTCACGCTCGATAGTCTCTGGAGTTTGTTGATTTTGAACAGGAGGTCTCTTCTTTTTATCCTTTTTCCTTAAAAGACCGCTTAGAAAGCTTATGATTATTAAGCCGTAGATTAATATTTCAAAAATATTATCCATTACTGATCTTTCTTTTTCTCCTCAGGTTTTGCGATAGCGTCTCTCATATCTGTATCAGCCTGAATATTTTTAAATTGGTAATAATCCATAACGCCAAGTCTACCAGATCTGAATGCTTCTGCCATTGCACGAGGTACCTCTGCTTCGGCTTCAACAACTCTTGCACGCTGTTTTGCAACTTCAGCAACATTTTCCTGCTCGGTAGCAACAGCTGCAGCTCTTCTTTCCTCTGCTTTTGCACGGGCAACTTTCAAATCAGCTTCTGCCTGGTCCGTCTGTAGAATGGCCCCAATGTTTTGACCTATATCAACATCTGCAATATCAATCGAAAGAATTTCGAATGCTGTTCCGGAGTCCAAACCTTTTGATAATACACTTTTTGAAATTTTGTCAGGATTTTCCAGCACCTCCTTATGAGTATTGCTAGAACCGATTGTAGAAACAATTCCTTCACCAACCCTGGCAAGAACAGTAGCTTCGCCTGCACCTCCAACTAATCTGTCTATGTTTGCTCTTACAGTTACTCTGGCAACTGCTTTCAGCTGAATACCATCTTTTGCAACGGCAGCAACTAGTGGTGTTTCAATTACTTTTGGCAACACAGACATTTTAACTGCTTCAAAAACATCTCTTCCTGCAAGATCGATTGCAGCAGCCCGCTCGAAAGGTAAACTTATATTAGCTTTATCTGCAGATATTAAGGCAGCAACAACTTTTTTTACGTTTCCCCCAGCTAAATGATGAGCCTCAAGTAATCCTTGATGAACGTCTATCCCTGCTTTAGTCGCATTTATCATGCTATCAACTATAATGCTGGGTGGCACTCTTCTTAATCTCATTCCAATCAAGTCTTTGAATATTCTGATTTTCACACCAGATGAAATTGCAGCAATATATAGCCGTACAGGTACGAAATACAGGACAAGAATTAGAAAAAGTACAACTGCAATAATTATGAAAAGTGATAGTCCAGTTAATGCTTCCATTTTTAGCTCCGATTTAAATTAATTTTCTAATAATCTTTTGAAAATGATTGCTAATATAATTGTTTCCATAACAATTTTCGTTGCAAACAGTTTTACTTACGTAAATGTAGTCCTTTTGTCATCAATATAAGCTATTTGGTTTTAATAACTGACAGATTGTCTAATGAACCGAAAATCTAACATTTTTTAGCATTTCAAGATTTTCGTAATAATGATATTTTCAGTTAAATCGGAAGTAATTTTAGAATTTGTTGTGGCATGTTTTTTGTCTCGAAACAAGTTTACAACTCATAAAATCTGTTGAAATTAGCTAAAATGAGGGATAATATTAAAAACGAATTAATCTTTAACTTGAAATAATCAAAAATTATATGTTTATATTAGTTGAACTTTTGAGATAATTATCTGTTTTATTAAATAAAAGGAATTAAGGCAAATAAATGGATGGAAATTTTTCGGATAGATTACAGGATGTGATCAGATTAAGCCGTGAGGAAGCATTACGCTTAGGACACGATTATATCGGAACCGAACACCTGCTGCTTGGAATAATCCGTGAAGGGCAGGGAGTTTCAGTCAGAATTCTGCGAAATTTGGATTGTGATCTAATGAAACTTAAAAAGGCTATTGAGGATACAGTTCGCACTTCAGGCGGCACTTTAACGATTGGTAATATTCCTTTAACCAAGCAAGCAGAAAAGGTTTTAAAAATTACTCAGATTGAGTCTAAGATATATAAAGCTGAAGTTATTGGAACTGAACATCTTTTACTTTCTTTATTGAGAGATGAAGATAATATTGCCACTCAAATTCTGCATCAATTTAATGTTACCTACGATACAGCACGAGCGGAATTAAATTCTATTCTGAGCAGTAAAGGATTGAAAGATGCTGGTGGTACAAAAGCAGCACCCCCCGATAGAAAATCAGACAAAACAAAAACTCCGGTGCTCGATAATTTTGGAAGAGATTTAACAAAGCTGGCAATCGAAGATAAACTGGATCCGGTAGTTGGAAGAGAAAAAGAAATTGAAAGAGTTGCGCAAATTTTAAGCAGAAGAAAAAAGAATAATCCCGTTTTAATTGGCGAACCCGGTGTTGGAAAAACCGCAATTGCAGAAGGATTAGCTTTACGTATTGTTCAAAAGAAAGTGCCAAGAATTCTACAGGATAAAAGAGTTGTAACTCTGGATCTGGCTGGACTTGTTGCAGGGACCAAGTACCGCGGGCAGTTCGAAGAAAGAATGAAAGCTCTCATGAACGAACTGGAAAAAGCAAAAGAAGTAATTCTTTTTATTGATGAGCTTCATACAATTGTGGGTGCAGGCGGTGCATCTGGTTCACTCGATGCATCAAATATGTTTAAACCTGCTCTTTCAAGAGGAGATATTCAATGCATTGGTGCCACCACTCTTGATGAGTACAGAAAATATATTGAAACAGACGGTGCTCTCGATAGAAGATTTCAAAAGGTAATGGTCGATCCACCAACTTACGAAGAAACGAAACAAATTCTTGAAAAAATTAAATTTAAATACGAAGAACATCATCATGTTAAATACTCCAATGAAGCCGTTGAATCTGCGGTTAAACTAAGTAACAGGTATGTTACGGACAGGCATTTACCTGATAAAGCAATTGATGTTCTGGATGAAGCTGGTTCGAGAGTGCATATGGGAAACTTTGAAGTTCCACAGGATATTTTAGATCTCGAAGAAGAAATTGAACAGGTTAGACGAGAAAAAGCTGCTGTTGTGAAGCGCCAAGATTATGAAGAAGCTGCAAGGTTAAGAGATAAAGAAAGAAACCTTCAATCAGATCTTGAATTAGTTAAAAGAGAGTGGGATGCAAAGACAAAAGATATTGTACACGATGTAACTGAAGAGGATATAGCCACTGTGGTCGCTATGATGACCGGAATTCCCGTAAACCGAATTGCTCAAACTGAATCTGAAAAATTATTGAAAATGGAAGATTCTTTGAAGGAATATATAGTCGGGCAGGATGAAGCTATTGTAAAATTAACTAAAGCTATAAGAAGAACACGTGCGGGATTAAAAAATCCCAACAGGCCGATTGGCAGTTTTATTTTTCTGGGTCCTACAGGTGTTGGAAAAACCGAACTCTGTAAAGCATTAGCGCGTTATCTTTTCGATTCGGAAGACTCGCTTGTTAGAATTGATATGAGCGAGTATATGGAAAAATTTTCACTTTCGCGTTTAGTTGGAGCTCCTCCCGGATACGTTGGTTACGAAGAAGGCGGACAGCTTACTGAAAAAGTTAGAAGAAAACCATATTCGGTTGTTTTGTTTGATGAGATCGAAAAAGCGCATCCTGATATTTTCAGTATACTGCTTCAAGTTCTAGACGATGGTATTTTAACTGATAGTCTCGGGAGAAAAGTTGATTTCCGGAATACGATAATCATTATGACTTCAAATGTAGGGACTAAAGATATTAAAAATATCAGTTCATTTGGCTTTGGTGAAGGAAAGGAAAAAGATCATTATGAAAAGATGAAGGATACAGTTGAAGATGCGATGAAAAAACTTTTTAATCCTGAATTTTTAAACAGGATTGATGATACGATAGTATTCAGAAATCTTGATAAAGAAGATATTATGCAAATTA
>CBDUAV010000125.1:0-7652 GCA_965365225.1 uncultured Ignavibacteria bacterium
GAAGATTGGCAAACATTAGCATTTGTTCCAGGTTTCGGCACAACCACGGAACCAAAGAATTACAGCTACAACGATGAAACTGTAACCAGTGGAAAATATTATTACAAGTTAAAGCAAATTGATTACGATGGAAGCCACAGTTTTTCAGATGTTGTAGAAGTTGATGTCTCGCTTCCCACAGAATTTACATTGGAGCAGAACTATCCAAATCCATTTAATCCTTCAACATCAATTCAGTTTTCGCTTCCAGTTGATGCTAATGTAACAATCGGTGTTTACAATCTTGTTGGAGAAAAAGTAGCAGATGTTGTAAGCGGTGATTTTTCAGCAGGTAAACACAATGTTAATTTTGATGCATCAAGTTTAACAAGCGGTGTTTATTTTTACAGGATCGATGCCACTGCAAGCATGGGAAATAATTTCTCAAACGTAAAAAAGATGACCCTTATTAAATAATATTCTTGTACATTTTGGTTAAAGAAGCGCCTGAAATATGGCGCTTTTTTATTGAGTATCCGAATCACTTCTTTTAATTGTGGAAAATCATATATTTACATTTGTTTAGCGTATTTTCCGCTTAACACATTAATTCCTTTTCTCTATTAGTGTTTATATATTTTGGAGCGTTTGTTGTTTGGAAACACATAAAATATGTAACATTGCATCTTCTTTCTCAGTCTTTATCCGCAAGAAAAATTTTTTAGGATATTAAAATGAAATTCAATAAAAATACTATGATAAAAGTCGGTTCTGTTGTAGGAATTGTTGTCATCGGGTTCTTAATTATGTCTGTGCTGGGCTCAACAGAAAAATCCAGCAACAAAAGAGAAGTTGAACCCGAAGTTAGATTGGTAGAAACACAATCCGTTGATTTTGAAGATATGGTGCTAGAGATTGAAGGAAATGGTGTTGTCGAATCTCAGAAGTCCTTAAATACGGTTTCCGAAGCGACCGGACAAGTAATGTTTGCGAAGAATGATTTAAAGGATGGAACTTATGTTAGAGGCGGCGAACTGATTCTTGAAGTAGATTCGCGTGAGGTGGAAAATAATCTTTTCACTTTACGCTCGGAGTTTATGAATGCACTTGCACTTGTTCTTCCTGAGATAAAAATTGAAAATGAAACTGCGTATCACAGATGGCACAACTATTTTAATTCGCTGGATATTCACCAAACCATTCCAGATCTTCCCGAAATAACAGATTCGCAAGAAAAAATAAAATTAAGCGGAAGAGGAATTTTCAGCAAATATTATTCTGTTAAAAACCAGGAAATACTTCTTTCCAAATACAAAATAACAGCACCGTTCAGCGGCTATTTAAAATCCAATGGAATAATTAAAGGAAGTTTTGTTTCCAAGGGTCAGCAGCTTTTTACGTTAAGCGATGCAATTAATGTAGAAATTGCAGTTCCACTTTTAATTGAAGAAGTTAATCTTATTAATTTTTCTAATCCACCAGCAGCAAAGATCTTTCCTGATAAATATCAGAATGAAATTCTTTACGGAAAGATTTACAGAAAAGAAACGCTACTCAACAGAAATTCGCAAACACTTAATGTTTATGTTTCATTTGCAAACAGAAAGCTCAACTCGCTTTTTCTGCCTGGAAATTACGTAACAGTAAAAATAGAAGGCGCACAGCTTAAAAATGTGGCAAAAATTCCGCGTTACGTTGTTGATAATGATAACTATGTGTTTACAATGGAAAAAGGAAAGCTTGCCCGCAGAAAAGTAGAAGTAATCGCAATGCAGGGTAATTATGTGATAATTAAAAAAGCAAGCGATCAGGATATGAAAATCATCACAACAATTCTTCAAAAACCATTGATTGGTATGAACATAAAATCGAACAATGAATCAATTGAATTAAATGAAGAATTACCCGGGGAAGATGAATCCAAACAGCTTTCTCAAACAGATTAGCGGTTTTGGATTAATTGCAAACCGTCATTCGTGCCTTGCTTGATTAATGATTGATTGTAAATAATTATACGGTAGCAGATTCCGGACGAGCCGGAATGACATAAAGAAAAATTATAAAATATATTTTCAATTCGGAAAAATTAATGATTTCAAAATTTGTTCAATATTTTATTAAGCATTCAGTTGTAACAAACTGGATAATGATAATAATTTGTTTAGGGGGAGTATTTGCACTTATAAATCTTCAAAAAAGAATTAATCCAAAATTTGAACTTGAAGAAGTAAATATTGAAGTTCCATTTCCAGGAGCGTCCGCATTGGAAGTTGAGGAAGGTATAGTTGTGAAGATTGAAGAAGCTTTGCGTGGAATGGAAGGAATTGAAGAAATAAGATCCACCTCCGCTGATAACTGGGGCAGCTTAAATGTGGAAATATCCGAAGGCTTCGATATGAATAAAGCCATTCAGGATATTAAAAATGCTGTTAATTCAATTAACTCTTACCCTACCGAAGCAGAAAAACCGGTGGTTACGCAGCAGACAATGTGGAATCGGGCAATAATGGTTAGCATTTACGGTCCCAATGATCTTTTTACTTTAAAGAAAATAGTTGAAGAATTCAGAGATGATCTTTATAGAACCGGAAAGATGTCTAACATATGGTGGTGGGGTGTTCCGGAACGCGAATTTTCAATTGAAATATCGCCTGATGATTTGATCCGTTATAAGCTAACTGTTGGTGATATTGCAAGTGCAATTCGCAACGCAAGTTTAAATTTATCCTCCGGCTCAGTTTTAACCGATCAGGAAGAAATATTAATCAGAACATACGAAAAAAAATACGAAGCAATTGATTTTGAAACTATAGAAATTGTATCATCAATTGACGGCAGAAAAATTCTACTTAGAGATATATGCACTGTTGTTGAGCAATGGCCCGAGAACAGACTTTACTCGGAATATAATGGTAAGAAATCAGTTGGCTTTAATGTGTTCTACAATAACAACGAAGATGTTGTTGAAATAGTTGAAACTGTTGAGGCCAAAATGGAAGAGTACCAGCAAAAATATGCTGGTTTGGTTGAGTTCAAAACATTTATTAAAGAAACCACAGAGCTTGAAGAACGAATTGATTTAATGACCCAAAACGGAATGATAGGTTTAGTACTTGTTCTGCTTCTGCTAGGATTCTTCTTAAATATAAGATTAGCATTTTGGGTTGCCATTGGAATCCCTATTTCACTTCTCGGAATGTTTTTTGTCCTTTGGACAATAGGAATTACTGTAAACGAAATGAGCTTGTTTGGGATAATACTTGTAATAGGAATTCTGGTGGATGATGGAATTATAATCGGAGAAAGCATTTACTCACACTGGGAAAAGTATGGCAAAAAACCGCTGCGCGCAGCAATTGATGGAACCCTGGAAGTAATTAAGCCAGTTACAATTTCTATAATTACAACAATGGTTGCATTTGTACCGTACTTTTTCTTTTACGGAATGCTTGGTAAACATGTTTGGCAAATTGCAGCGGTTGTAATTATATCACTTGCTTTTTCTTTGGTTGAGGCGATGATAATTCTTCCTGCACACATTGCACATTCAAAGGCTTTACTTGCAGAAGATCGTGATACGGTTTTAACACGTGCGCGTAAAAAATTGAATAAGTTTTTAATGTGGGCCGTAAACAATTTTTATAGAAAACTGCTGGAATTCGGTTTACGGAACAGACTTGCTGTATCAGCCACATTATTTGCAATTGTACTTATTATTTTTGGATTGTTTTCGGGTTCGCATGTTCGCGCACAATTCTTTCCGGATATTGAACCACCCTATGCACGGGTTCAAGTGGAAATGCCAGCTGGAACTTCTGCCGATGTTGCAAATAAAATTCGCTACAGAATAATAGATAAAGCGCATGATTTTGCAGATGAGTGGGAGAAGCAGGGCAATACATATCCGATAACAAATTTTACATCATGGATGCAGGGCGGAACACTAAACATTTTTATTGTGCTTCCATCTTCTGCAGACCGTGATTATTCTATCGGAGAGTTTTCACAGGCACTTGGCGATTACATTGGCACAGTTCCAGAAGCTGAAGGTGTTACAGTTGGTGGTTGGCAGTTTGGCGGAAGACCAATTTCAGTAAGATTTGCGAGTACAGATTATAATCAGCTTTTTAAAGCTAAAGAGCTTTTAAAAGATGAATTAAAAAAGATTGACGGCGTGAAAGATATTCAAGATGATACACCCCTTGGGAACAACGAATTTATCGTTGAACTTAAACCAAAAGGCAAAGCGCTGGGATTTACAGTTCGTGATCTTACAACACAGCTAAGGCAGGGATTTTATGGGCAGGAGGTAATGCGCTTGCAAAGAGGTAGGGATGAGCTTAAAGTTTGGGTTAGATTTACAAAAGATGATAGAATTTCCATCAGCCAGATAGAAAATTTAAAAGTAAGAACACCAACCGGTGAATATGTTCCATTTAAAGAAGTAGCATCTTTCAGAATAGAGAGGGGCTTAAGAAGAATTAGACATGAAGATGGTGAAAGATCAGTAACGGTTTTTGCAGATCTTGATTACTCAAAAAATGATCAGGCAGTTGTGCTTAACGAGCTTAATGCAAATGTAATCCCAAATGTCCTTTTGCAGGTTGAAGGTGTGACACAGCAGCTTGGCGGGCAGGCAGAATATGTCGATAAAATGGTACAATCAATTTACTTCTCGATGACAATAGCACTTTTTGTAATGTTTACAATCTTAATGTTCCTTTTAAAATCCTATATGCAAACTCTGCTTATAATGGGCTTAATTCCGCTCGGAGTGATAGGAGCTGTGCTCGGGCACTTTGTAATGGGAATTCCTGTTTCTATTCTGTCGTTTTTAGGAATAGTCGCGCTTGCAGGAATTATAGTTAACGATTCTGTTGTGCTAATTCATAAGTATAATAACCTTCTTCAAGCGGGGATGGATGTCCCCCAGGCTTTAGTTGAAGCAGGAATCACCAGGTTCCGCCCGATTGTTTTAACAACCATTACAACGGTTGCAGGACTTGCGCCGATTATTCTTTTACGCAGCGAGCAGGGACAGTTTCTTGTTCCGATGGCCGTATCAGTTGCAGGAGGAATTTTGTTCGGATCATTGATTACATTGTTATTACTTCCGGCATCACTATATGTAATAAGCGACTTGAGAGTGATTTTAAAAAGAAATAAATCTCGAAGAGAATTAGAACCAGCATACCAGCAAGGTTTAAAGTCAGATTAAAGAAGATTTTTTACCAGCCACGTGTGCATTGGCTGCATCTCTCTAAATAATTTGAAAATCCTTACTACTGCTTTTCCACCTTCGAGCTCTTTAAGATTTTTACCATCATACCACCCATGTATTCCATTGTAAAGAAGATATTCCGAATGCTGAAAGTCTCCATTATAGCCCTTTGGAATCTTTTTATAGTTTTCTCCTAAAACAGATAATCCTTTCCTCTTTAAGGCCTGCACAATTTTATGTAATTCTTTTGCTTTGACTGGTTTTGAAACCACATCACGGTAATTCTTTAAAATGTGAGGAGGAAAAATATAAATGCCTGCACCCACACCGAATGATTTGGGTTCTAAGTGAAAATAAAATCCGCTTGAGTCCATTTTCTTTGCTTTTGTGTTCCAGAAATACAAACCTGCATTTGTTTTGTACGGCTGCTTGTTTTTACTGAACCTGACGTCTCTATGCAAACGGAAAATTGATTTATCAATTTTAGGTATTGCAACAATTTCCGGATCGAGATCAATTAACTTATCACCCATTTCAATTACAAACTGTATTGCGGGCTCAAGAAAGTCAGAGTTGTAAAGTTCACGATTGGCTTCGAACCACTCTCGATTATTGTTTTTCGAAAGCTTATTTAAAAATGAAGCAGTTTTTTTAGGAAAATCTTTGAGTGCGGGATTCATTTTTTCATCCTTAATTTAATAAATAAAATCGAAAAGCCTTCCTCCAATTTTGGAAGAAGGCTGATAAATATTTGATGAAAAGATATAAATTTATTTCGGCGAATGAAAAGCCATATTGTTGCCTTCAGTATCAACAAAGAAAGCCATAAAACCAATTTCATCATTAATTTTTGTTTTTGGCATTACAACTTTCCCGCCTGCTTTTTCAACCTTTGCCAATGGAAGGTTTAAATCTTCACCACCATTTAAATAAATTTTTGCACCATCAGTAGTAGGTTTATAACCATCTCCCTGGCATAAAGATCCTCCAACTCCTTCACCTTTCATTGGCAAAAATGCCATTTTGGTTCCCATCATTTCCATCTGCTGCAAGTCGCCCCCGAGAACTTCTGCATAAAATTTAGATGCCCGCTCGATGTTTGTAACCGGTATTTCGAACCAATTAATTAAGTTGGCCATAGACCCTCCGTTAGTTTTTAATAAAAGAATTGTGCTTGAAAGTAATAAAATACAAGATGATAATGCAATAACAGTTAATAATAAGGTTAATTTACTTGATAAACGGTTGATATTGCCAATTAATAATAATTGTTTTGATTTAATTATTAAATTTTTAAATTGATTGTTAAATCATTACATCAACGTGAATTTGATAAAAATTTATGTTGAGAATGATACCTTCCGGACAAACTATCCGGCCGATAAAAAAATAACAGATTAAAATGTAATTACCGGAGAAGTCGAACCTAGATTCGTGTTTTCTCCTAAATGAAAAACAATTACAAATATTAAGGAGGCCTTAAATGAAAATAAGTGTACAACTATTTTTTCATGCCTTAATCTTCTTTTTTCTATTTGTTTCGATTAATGCACAGGATGTTCCAACAACATTAGTCGAACTGTTTGGTGAAGATGGGTTTACTATTCAAACAGACAACAAACCGGAAACATTATCCAGTGGAAACTGGGTGCAAGGGACAAGCATGCCTTTCCCGAGATACTACGGCGGCTCTGTTATGTATTCGAGAAACGACACACTATGGCTTTACGTGATAGGTGGTGATACAACCGGAAGCGGTCATGCAACCGCCGCTTGTCTGAGGTACAATGTGAACACTGATACATGGGAATACATCGCTTCTCTGCCCGAACCGCTTAGAACCAATGCGGTAACAATAATTCAGGATAAAATATATACGATGGGCGGCTTTAATGCCCCATTTCCTGCACTCTCTGTAAATAGTTTTTATGAATATGATATTAATACAAACACATGGACACAGCTTGCCGATCTGCCCAATAATGTATTTTTTCATTCTGCAGAAAGTTTTGAGGATTCACTAATTTATATTTTAGGCGGTATTGATGATTCACCCCCAGATGCAGAAGTATTTCTAAAAGCAGTTTATCTCTATAACAGGAATGACAAAGGTTTTCGCGAAGCTACTGAGATGCCTGAAGCGACTGCTAACTTTGGCAGCATACAAGTAGGAGTTTCTTTATATGTAACTGCCGGCTTGGAAAGCACGACAGAATTGTGGGATAACACATTTGAAGGTGAAATTAATACCACAGATCGTGCAACAATAGATTGGAATGTACGTTTAAATTACCCGCTAAGCCTTCATGCACATTACGGGGCAGCGTTTAATGATGACGAATTATATTGGTACGGGGGAAGCACCACAACAGGATTTAATCCTATTGATAATATTTTTGAATATCATATAAACACAAACACATATGAAGCTGATGACCCGCTGCCCTATAAA
>CBDUAV010000126.1:0-7580 GCA_965365225.1 uncultured Ignavibacteria bacterium
CCCGTTCGTTTGTTCTTAATTCAGGATAGAAGAAGGCAGTTTCATTTAAATTTTTTCTGATCGGAACATCTTCAAATGTTTGCTTAGTTAACTTATCACCATTGGCAGGCAGTTTTTTGATGTCCTCGACCTTACCAACGGTTACTTTAGATAAGTTTACTGATGATTCTTTTTCTTCACCAAGTATTCCCTGGCTGGAAAGTTCATCAACTGATTCTGTAACAGGCATCGGCGCATCATCCATTTTAAACATCAGATTATCTTTTCTTCCACCTCTATAGTACATTCCATCACTATAGCCATATCCATAAAAATAAAATCCAAAGTTGTTTATGTATGGATAATAGAAATATTGCCGATTGACATAAGTGTTCCATCCTTCATCATAAACATTCGAGCTAACAATTCGAAATGCATTGTCGGTTGTCCAGTTCAACCTTGAATAGTAATATGGATGAACATTGAATCCCCAATAATTTGCTGCAAACGCATCGAGGGAAGCATCATACATTGAGGCAAGAAGTTCTGCTGCAATTGCATCACCGTTATGTCCAGTGATTTTCAGTTTCCATTCCTCCTTTGAACCCGGAAGAATTTTATTCCTGAAAGTTTCAAATGCAATATTTAAACTTTTATTACTCCACGGGACAGAAATAACTTTTGTTAAGATGTGGCTTTCATTATTTACAATAAATGAAACGTGCACAACAACGTTTCCTCTGTATTCTTCTTTTATCGGAATATCAATCTGCTTCTGCTCATCATCTAAAGTAATCCATTCTTTCTTAATTATTATAGCATCATATTCAATTTCATAAAGCGCTTTTACATCTTCTTCCGCAGAACCGATGTAAAGTATTGCTGTCTCACCAGGTTCATAAGAGTTTTTATTTAGATAAATCCAGCTTGCTTCTCTCAATGGAGTTTTATCTGATTCTGGATTGAACAGTGTAAAATACTTTACAAGCTCAACAGGTGTTCCGTTTTTATCTTTAGTCTTTAAAGTGAAAACGTATTTCCCTGCTTCCCAACCATTTTGATCATCAAAATTTATATATGAAGTATCTGTTGTGGTAAAGCTAGTTTTAAATACTCCCTTTTCTTTTTCCCAATTGAAAAATTCATTTTCATCATTGTAAATATCGTGATCGAAGTTTTTGTAATATTCTTCTTTCGTTAGAAGAAACTCATCTGGTTTACCCCATAGCCTGTTTCTGAAAATTCTATCTGGATTTTTAAGCTTGTGAATTTGTATTTCAACTTTGGCTTTTTCAAACTGCCCGTTAAGATTTGTAGTTGAAACATTGTATTTAGCATCAAGTGAGTTATTAATAATTTCAGGAAGATTAACATTTGCAACAAGCGCAACATAACCAGCTCTCACAGAAGTTTGGGCTGAATGAGTTTCACCTGTTACATCAATTACATCCGCGTAAACTGTATAAGTGAAAACAGGTTTTGTTTCCTTCGGTAAGGAAAGATCAGGGATCAAATCAAAATCAATTTTAAACTTTCCGTTTTTATCGGTTCGGGTTGTGCCATTAGTAATTTCCATTTCGCTGCTTCTTCCCCAATACCATCTGTAAAATCCCCACCACCTGTAATCGTAATAGGGAAAGTAGGCTGTTCGAACAACACGGTATTTTACATCAACATCGTTTAAGTTCACTCCCGAATAAGTTTTTGCAAATCCTTCAGTTGTAACTTTATCATTTAAGGAATAGCTGCCTTTAACCGGATCGAACTTGACTTCAAATTTCGGGCGTTTGTATTCTTCCACACGGAAATACTGTGAGCCGTTTTCGTTTGCGATGTAATACTGCCCGCCAATTTTTCCCAATGGAATCGTGAACTTTCCGTTAAACGTTCCGTATTGGTTCGTGGTAAAAGTTGCATCTATTATTTTTTGGCTGCTTGCATCGTAAAAAGTTACAGTTGTTTTTTTATCGGTTACTATATCATGATCTTTTTTCCCATCGGTGTTTATCATCAAACCTTTGAAGTAAACGACCTGTCCCGGTCTGTAAATTGCCCTATCGAGATAGAAAAATGTTGTCGTTCTTCTTACAGGCTCATTATTGTAGTAATAGGAATAATAATTATTCGATTCGAACCTGTCTCTACCATTTATAAAAACAACTTTGTAGTTGTTATATTCATTGGGCTGCTTTTCAAATTCAAATCCGCCTTCGCTGTTTGTTTTTCCGCTGACTAGCTTAAAAAATTTATAAGCCCTGTTATCGGGAACATATTTCTGTCCGTAAATTTCATAATCAATATTTGCAAGAGGATGACCGGTTTCTCTCTGCAGAGCATAAAACTGGGTTATGTTTTTATTTAAATCTCTTCGCAAATAGCTGATGTTCGAAACCCACATTTTAGAATATGCAACGGCATTTTTTACAAAAGTGAATTTCTTATCAGTTGCCACAAGTACAAGATATCTTCCAAATCCCAGAGCAGGCATTTTAATTTCCACGGAATGATTTTGATAATCTTTATCATCCGGAAGATCAACCGTCCATTCTTCAACAGGATTTTGTGAGGAGTAAAAATTAATTAACTCCTGCATATTTTTTCCAGCTTCTTTGCTATCGAGTCTATCGCTCCATTTAATAATTCTAATGAAAATTTTATCAACATTTTTAAACAAAACTAAACTCCGGAATGGTTTATCAGCCATGTTTCCGTATTCAACCTGAAATCGTAAACTTTTTTGCAGAATTGTATTTCTCAGCCATCTGCATTCCTGTGCACCAAATGTATCGGGATATTTCTCAATTGCCGAGTTGCAAATCTCAATTGCTGTCTTAAAGTCCCACTTATGCTCATCGGAAACATCGGCGTTATATTTTGCTCCCTCTGCGTAGTAGTAATTTGCAATGTTAAATGAGATAAGCGATGAATATGGAACGGTTTTAAATTCTTCTTCGATTTTTGTTAAAGCTTTTAAATACAATTCATCTTTTTCAGGATGAACGCTGTTATTGCGAACGAAATTTAATCGTGCGATATCAACATCAATCAACGCATCTTTTTCATCATCATAAAGATGAAATTCTATCAAATCCTGATAGAGCTGGATAGCATAAAATTTAAGTGAAAGTGAGTCCTTGGTCTGATAGTCTAAATCGACAAAATTTTCCGGTAAAGAAAAATCTTCTTTACCGTTCAATACAAATTTGTAAACAGGATCGGTAACGGAGGCTTCATCATTTATATAGAATGAAAGCGCGCTGTGTGCAAGCAAATCAAACAAAGTTGGGCGAAGGTAAGCTTGCTGTGAATCGCTGTAGTAAAGTATATCTTTAAATTCCTGTATTGAAATTCGTTTTAACTCATCCTTATTTTCTAATGAAGCATGAAAATGTTTTACAATTTCATGAAGCAAACGCGAAAGATCCCATGTTTGGAAATCCTCGTTATCAAAATTCACTGTTTCGGTTCTCTGCTGAAATCTCCATCTATTGTTTTGATAATACTGCCAGTAAATATTTGCAAGAATTGATTCGAGAATTGCATTCGCAGGGAAAGATGCTGTATCAATTTCAGCTTTTACATCGTTAACTATTTTAATATGACTATCTTCTTCAATGTAGTTGCCATATTTAAGTTTGTAAAAAATTGATTTGATAAACTGCGGCTGGTTTCCATCTTTCTTCGCCGCACTGTAAATTTCTTCAACCACTTCCAGTGAAGAACGTGTTAGTCCTTTCTGTTCAAGTGAATCAACTTTGTGCCAGGCTGATTTGTAATCATCATTAAAGTGATATTTAATCATTTCGTTATTGTTGATTAGATTGATATTGGAAAATATTCCTGTCAAGGAAAATAATAATACTGCAATAGGTACAAATGTTAAAAATGTGCTTCTGAATTTCATGCTATTTACCCTTTTTTAATTCAAATTAAAGTAACAACTGCAGCATCTCTCCTGAAAATTACGCTTAGTTTTACTTTTTGGAAATGATTTGGTTCCTGAAAAATACTTAAGTATCATAAATTTAATAAATGATGTATTGAAACGAGTTTATTAAGGATGGATTTTTTTTGGCAGTAATTTACTTGAGAGCTAACTAACCAGCATTTCAAACATTTCAACATCTGCCATCGTGGTTACTTTAAAGTTGAACATTGAACCTTCAACAATATTTATCTCTGCGCCCAATTCCTTTACAAGCATTGATTCATCTGTTCCAATAAATTTCTTTTCGTAGGCTTTCTTCATTGCTTTCTTAAGAATTTTATAATTAAAAATCTGCGGAGTTTGAACGTAGTAAATTTCTTTTCTATCTATGTACTCTCTTACGATTTTATCCCCTTTTAATAAAGTATCTCTAGCTTTAATGCAAACAAGTGAATTTCCTTTTTCTTTGGCTGCATTAATTGCATTAGTTAAAACGTCATTCGGAAGCAGCGGTCTTGCGGCATCATGAACAATAATCAAATCATCATCATTTGCTTTCATACTTTTCAATGCACTGTTAACAGAATCCTGCCTCTCTTCACCACCTTCGACAATACTTTTTACTTTAGAAAGATTATGATCTTTAATTAGCTTATTAAAAAGTGTAAAGTAAGCAGGCTCTGCGGAGACTACTATTTCATCAACTAAATCGTTTTTTTGAAAAACTTCCAGAGTGTAAACGATGAGTTCTTTACCGCGGAATTTCAGATATTGTTTAGGAGCAGAAAATCCGCTCCTTTTTCCTTTGCCGCCGGCAGGTATGATAGCGATAGTCTTCATTGCAATAACCTCCTGGGTTACAAGATAAGCATTGCATCACCATAACTAAGAAAGCGGTACTTTTCCTTAAATGCTTTTTTATATGCTTTTAGAATAAGCTCATTCCCAGCAAGTGCCGAAACAAGCATTAACAATGTTGATTCAGGTGTGTGGAAGTTTGTTATAAGCTTATCGGTTATCTTAAAATCATAAGGGGGATAAATAAATTTATCCGTCCAGCCGCTGTTCATTTTAACAAACCCATCGGCAGTTGTGCTGGTTTCCAGAGCACGGCATGTACTCGTTCCAACAACAAATATATGATGTTTGCTATTCATTGCTTTATTAATTTTATCGGCAGATTTTTGAGATATTTCAAAATATTCGGAATCCATTTTATGCTTTGTTAAATCTTCAACTTCTACAGGTCTAAATGTACCCAGACCTATGTGCAGAATTACAGGGACAACAGATACACCTTTTTTCTTTATCTTAGAGAGTAACCCTTTTGTGAAATGAAGACCAGCAGTAGGGGCCGCTACGGCACCATCGACTTTTGCAAAAATGGTCTGGTAATCTTCTCTGTCTGATGGTTCTGCATCTCTTTTAATGTAAGGTGGAAGCGGTGTGACTCCAATTTTTTCAACAGCTTTAAAGACATTACCCGGTTGGTTGAATCTAACTGTTCTGCCTCGTGAAGTAGTATTATCAATTACTTCGCACCAAAGTTTATCATTAAAATAAATTTTATTTCCAATTCTTACCTTTCGAGCTGGATCTACAATAACATCCCAAATGCATTCATGCGAGTTTAGTTCTCTTAACAAGAACACTTCTATCTTCGCATTAGTTTTCTCTTTTTTACCAAAAAGTCTTGCCTGGAAAACACGGGTTTCATTTACAACCAAAACATCACCTTTGGACATATAATCCGCAACGTGGGAAAATTTTTTCGATTCAATTTCCTGAGTTTCCCTGTTAAGCACCATTAGCTTTGCTTTATCCCTTGGAGAAACCGGATACTTGGCTATAGCGGTTTTTGGCAAATTATAACTAAAATCTGAAAGCTTCATTCTTTAACCTTTAAATTAATTAAGTGAATGAAGCGGATGATTAAATCATCCGCTTAACATATTTATCTTTTTTTCTTTTTACTCGATTTCTTTTTTGAACTTTTTGAAGAAACTTTTTTCATCCTTTTTTCATTTATTACTGCACGTGCAGCAGCAAGCCTAGCAATTGGAACCCTGAAAGGCGAGCAGCTAACATAATCCAATCCGGTTCTATGGCAAAATTCAACGGAAGCCGGATCACCACCGTGCTCACCACAGATACCAACTTTAAGATTCTTACTTACTGAACGACCTTTTTGAGTTCCCATTTCAACAAGCTGTCCAACACCCGATTGATCGAGAGTCTCAAATGGATCGGATGGTAGAATATCACTCTGCACATAAAGTGGTAAAAATTTTCCGGAATCATCTCTGGATAAACCGAAAGTGGTTTGCGTTAAGTCGTTTGTACCGAAACTAAAGAACTCTGCCTTTTGTGCAATTTCATCAGCAGTTAAAGCTGCTCGCGGAAGCTCAATCATTGTTCCAACAAGATAACTTATTTTCTTTCCTTTTTCTTTCATAACTTCTTTTGCAGCTTCACGAACAATTTTCTCCTGCAATGAAAATTCATTAACGGTCCCTACTAAAGGAATCATAATTTCGGGCTTAACTTTAATTCCTTTTTTAGATACATTAACGGCAGCTTCAATTATTGCCCTGGCTTGCATTTCAGTTATTTCAGGAAATACAACACCAAGCCTGCATCCTCTGAATCCAAGCATAGGATTGAATTCGGAAAGACTCTCAATTTTATTCTTCAGTTTTTTCTCTTCAATTCCAAGTTGCGATGCAAGTTCTGCAATTTCTTTTTCTGAGTGTGGTAAAAACTCATGCAGCGGTGGATCGAGTGTTCTGATTGTAACAGGTCTTCCTTCCATCGCTTCAAATATACCTTCAAAATCTTCGCGTTGTAAAGGCAGTAATTCTGAAAGTGCAGCTTTTCTTTCTTCGACTGTATCAGAAACAATCATCTTTCTAACCGATCTAATTCTATCGCCGCCAAAGAACATGTGTTCGGTTCGGCAAAGTCCAATTCCCTCTGCTCCAAAAGCAATTGCATTACTTGCCTGGTCTGGCTGATCTGCATTTGTTCTAACTTTTAAAGTTCTTATTTCATCTGCCCATTTTAATAGGCTGGAGTAGGTTTTGTAAACACCAGATTTATCTTCATTTAACGATTTTGAAATTAAAACCTGTATTACTTCAGAAGGTTTTGTTTCCAGCTTATCTTTAATAACCTCGCCGGTAGTTCCATCAATAGAAATAAAATCACCTTCGTTAATTACATCACTTATACCATCAGCTGTAAGTGTTCTCTCTTTATAATTTATTTTTAACGCGCCGCAGCCTGCAACACAAACCTTACCCATTTGTCTTGCAACAAGCGCTGCGTGAGACGTCATTCCGCCTCTCGCGGTTAAAATTCCTTCGGAAGCATTCATTCCTTTTATATCTTCGGGCGAGGTTTCAATTCTTACTAAAATTACCGGATCGCCCTTAGAAGCCATCTCTTCAGCATCCTGTGCACTTAAAGCAACTTTACCTGAAGCAGCGCCGGGACCAGCATTTAATCCTTTTGCAATTAATCTTCCAGCAGAAATTGCTTTATTCTTTTCAGTCTGATCAAAAATTGGTCGCAGCAATTGATTGAGCTGGTTGGGATCGATTCTAGAGATTGCATCTTCCTTAGTAATTAACTTTTCTTTTACCATATCAACAGCCATTTTAATAGCGGCAAA
>CBDUAV010000127.1:0-7514 GCA_965365225.1 uncultured Ignavibacteria bacterium
AAATAGCAAGTTCTTTTGCTATTTCTTCATTTTCAACCAGTAAAGAGTATTCTTTATCGAAAATTTTTATTTTAAGCTTCTTTTTTTCCACGTGTTATCTAATTACCGTCCTACGTACATAATTGTTAAGAACTAATTTTATCTGTCAGAAGACAGATGATAATCTAGCCTTGAAATTAAATCATTAATTTTAGTTTTAAAATTCTCTCGCTCTTCAGAGTTTAAATTAATTTTTTCCTCCGCTTTTTGTTTTAATAGTTGCAGTTCTTCTTCAAGCCTGGCAATTTCCTGATGAAGAAGATTTTTATCCTCCTGCGTCGAATCAAGAGCTACTTCAAGCTCCTTGTTCCTTTCAAGTGTATCGCTGTATTTATCATTTAGTATCTCAATCTGCGATTCGAGTGCTCCTAATTCGCTAATTAATGTTTCGTATTTTGCAAGATCTACCAACTAATTTCCTCTTAGAACTGCATTAAATTTTTCTGTTATTTTTTTTATCAGATTATTAAAATCTGCATCAACTTCGTCATCGACCAATGTTCTGCTGCGATCAAAATACTCCAAACTGAATGCCATACTTTTTTTGTCAGCACCCAATTCTTCGCTTTCAAAAATATCGAAAATTTCTATCTCTTTTAAAATACCTGAATTTTGCGCTAAAATAAAATTTTTAACCGAATTATAAGAAACAGATTTATCGAAAATAAAAGCAAAATCCCTCTTGATCTTCGGGTATTTTAAAGGCTCAGTATATTTTCTCTTTTCTGTGTTTATTTCAAAGATCTTATCTAAATCTATCTCAAAACTGTAGACATCCTGCTCAATATCAAATAAGCTTAAAACATTTTTGCTTATCTTTCCACCGGTAGCAACTACAACATCTTTAAAGTTTTTACTGAATTGATATTCGTAAATACTTTTTTCACTTGAATTATAAGAATCATCTAAAAGATTGTCAAGCGAAAACTTATAAAAAAATGAATTTACTAATCCTTTCATATCGAAAAAATTATAGAATGTTTCATTGGTATTCCAGGTATTTTCCTCTCTTTTACCTGTTAAAAGCAGAAGCAATTGAGTTTTCTCTGAAATATCTTTAAAACTTTTTATTTCATCGCTGCTCTTATTAAACACATTTCCAAGCTCAAACAATGCTAAATCTTTTTCTCCCTTATTTATATTATTAGCTACATTTTGTAATGCTGCAATGGTTAGTGAAGTTCTCAGATAAGCCATATCCCTGCTCTGCGGATTTGAAATATTAATCGGCTCTCCCGTTATTTTTGCCAGGAATTCAGATATAAGCGGATTGTTGAGCATTTCATTTAATCCTAAAGTAACTGCGCAACTTCTAACTTCATCATTTAAGAATGATTGGTCATCTCTTTTTTCAAGCGTTATTCCAATTTTACTTACTGCAGGAATTTTTTCGTAGCCGTAAATGCGTGCAATCTCTTCAATTAGATCTACTTCTCTTTCGATATCGGGGCGGTAAGTTGGAACCACAACTTCAAGAGAATCGCTGAGGTCTTTAATAATATTAATACCAAGTTTATTAAATATTTTTACAACTTCAGTTTTGGGAATATCAAATCCTAGAAGCTTTTTAATCCTTGGGAAACGTACAATGATTTCCTTGTTCTTAATTCTAGTTGGATAAACATCGATATGATCTTTAGCTATTTCTCCGCCTGCAACTTCTGAAATTAGCTGAGCGGCTCTTTGTGCAGCGTATAAAGTGTTCGCCGGATCCGTTCCTCGTTCAAATCTGTAAGATGAATCTGTTGCAAGCTGTAAATTACGTGATGTTCTTCTTATTGATTTTGGATTGAAATACGCACTTTCAATTAAAATATTTGTTGTTGTATCAGTGACTTCAGAATTTTCACCGCCCATTACCCCGGCAATAGCAACTTCTTTCTCACCATCACAGATCATTAGTGTATCTTTTTCTAATTCCCTTTCTTTAGAATCAAGAGTAGTAAATTTCTTTTGTGTTTCAGTACTCTTTACTATAATCTTTCTCTTTACAAGAAGATCGAGATCGAAAGCATGAAGTGGTTGCCCCATTTCCATAGCGACAAAATTTGTAATATCAACAACATTATTTATAGGGCGTAAACCTATTCCTGTCAGTTTGCTCTTAAGCCATTCGGGTGATTCTTTTATCGTTACATTCAGTACAACCTTCGCTGAATATCTCGGGCAATTAATTTTATCTTCAATTTCAATTGATGCAAAATCTTTAGCTTCTTTTTGAGATTCATTTAAATCAATCCTGGGAAGTCTTAATTCCCGGTTGAAAAGTGCAGCAATATCTCTTGCAACACCTATGTGGGAGAGTGCATCCGGACGATTTGGAGTTATGGCAATATCCAGTGCAACATCATTTAAACCGAGTGCATCGCTTAATGGTGTTCCTGCTTCGAGTTCATCATCCAAAATCATTATTCCGGAATGGTCATCGCTTAGTTCTAGCTCATCCTCGGCACAAATCATTCCGAATGACTCAACACCGCGAATTTTTACTTTTTCTATTTTAAAATTTTCTTTAGGTATCGAAATACCAACAGGTGCCAATGCAACAGTCTGTCCAACTTTTACATTAGGTGCGCCGCATACTATTTGCAAATCTTCTTTTCCGTCAAAAACAGAGCACACTGTTAACCTGTCTGCATCGGGATGTTTTTTTACGTCTTTTACTTTTCCAACTATTATGCTGTTATATATTTTATTTTGATCTGTATAATCTTCAACTTCAAGTCCTGACATTGTTAACCTATCCACAATTTCCTCTGTGGAGATACCCTCTAAGTCAATATAATCTTTAAGCCAGTTAAGTGAAATTTTCAAAATTCTGTCGCTTAATTAAAATTGTTTTAGAAAACGGTAATCGTTTTCGAAAAATATTCTTATATCATCTATTCCGTATTTTAACATTGCAATACGTTCGATGCCCATTCCAAAAGCATAACCTGTATATTTTTCCGAATCATAGTTTACATATCCAAAAACATTTGGATCAACCATACCGCATCCGAGAATTTCCAGCCAGCCTGTTTTTTTACAAACTCTGCAGCCTTTGCCTTTGCAGATGTAGCAGGTAATATCCATTTCAGCACTTGGTTCTGTAAAAGGAAAATAGCTTGGACGGAAACGATATTTTAAATCACTGCCATAAAATTGTTTTGCAAATGAAACTAACGTGCCTTTCAGTTCTGCAAAAGTAACATCTGTGTCGACGTAAATTCCATCAACCTGATGGAACATGCAGTAACTCCGCGCACTTATTGCTTCGTTTCTGTAAACACGACCGGGCATTATTCCTCTTACAGGAGGTTGCACCTTTTCCATAATCCGTATTTGCACGGGAGTTGTGTGTGTGCGAAGAACAAAATCATCGCTTACAAAGAAAGTATCCTGCATATCTCTTGCAGGATGATCGGGTGGAAAATTAAGTGCTTCGAAATTATAATAATCAGATTCTAACTCCGGTCCTTCGTATACAGAAAAACCCATTCCTTTAAAAATTGTCTTTATCTCATCCAAAGTCTGAATGAGTAAATGTCTGCTTCCAATTCTATATTTTATTCCGGGTAAGGTTAAATCAATCTCGGCTGTTGATGATTCACTGCCTTCGCCAAACTTTAACTTTAAGCTGTTGAATGCTTCTGTTATTTCCTGCCTGAGCGAATTTAATTTTTTACCAACGGTGGGTTTATCTTCTTTAGGAACTTCTTTTAACAGCTCAAATAATTTAGTAACCGAGCCTTTACGGCTCAGATATTTAATTCTGATTAGCTCAAGTTTTTTTTCTGAATCAGTTTCAATTATATCCTGATCAAAATCCTGTTTAACCTTTTCAATTTCTTCAAGCAGCATAAGAATATTTTAATTTGTTTAAAATAATACCCTCTTCAAAATCAAATGAGAAAAATTGAAGAGGGTAAAAATTATTTAACAGCAAACTTTACTATTTCTGCAAAGGAATCCGGATTTTCTGTTGCTAGGCTTGCCAGTACTTTACGATTAATTAAAACTCCTTTTTGCTGAAGAGCATTCATCAATCGCGAATATGTAGTGCCGTTTAACCTTGCAGCAGCGTTGATCCTGGTTATCCACAATTGGCGGAAGGTCCTCTTTTTAGTTTTCCTGTCGCGGTATGCATGAACTAATCCTTTTTCAACTGAATTTTTGGCAATTGTATAAACATTGCCTCTTGAGCCGCGGTATCCTTTAGCTTGCTTAAGTATTTTTTTTCTTCTTCTTCTTGAAGCTACACTATTACTTGCTTTTGGCATTTTTAATAATCCTTAATCGTTATTGAACCATTGTCTTTACTCTTTTCTGATCTGCCTCGTGAACCAATGTTGCTTTTCTCAACTGTCTTTTTCTTTTGGTTGTTTTGGAAGTCAGAATATGAAGCATATAAGCTTTCTTTCTTTTAAATTTACCGGAAGCAGTTTTCTTGAACGTTTTTGAAGCTCCACGGTTGCTTTTCATTTTAGGCATTTTATTTTTCCGTTTTTTGTTGTTTTTTCTTACTTTTTTTCGATATCGGCACTACAATCAAGCTCATGTTTCTGCCTTCTAACTTAGGTTCCATTTCAATTTTGCCAATATCTTCAATTTTTTCAATGAACCTTTTTAATAGTTCTTCTCCTTTTTCAACATAAGCCATTTCCCTTCCCTTAAACATAACTGTAGCTTTTACTTTGTTACCTTCTTCTAAAAAATTAATTGCGTGTTTTGTTTTGAATTCAAAATCGTGAACGTCAGTATTTGGATGAAACCTTATTTCTTTTAAAACTGATACTGATTGATTTTTCCTTTGCAGCTTTTCCCGTTTCTGTTGTTCATATCTAAACTTACCGTAATCAATAATTTTACACACAGGTGGTTTTGCCTGCGGTGCAATTTCTACAAGATCTCTTCCCCTTTCGTTTGAAAGTCGTAATGCATCTTTAATCATGAATACTCCAAGCTGCTTTCCATCAACATCAATAACTCTTACCTTTTGTGCATTAATATCATCATTTATTCTAATCTTATCTGGGTTTGCGATATAGTACCTCTCTAATTTATTGTATAATCTTTGTTTTTAATTTCAATTGTAATTTTATCAATAAAATCGGACAAAGCAAAAGAGCCCAAATCGCCCTTCCGGTGCTGCCTAACGGAAATATTTTTTGATACTTCTTCCTTTTCACCTAATATTAACATATAAGTAATTTTCTTCATTTCCCAATCTCTTATTTTGTAGCCAACCTTTTCATTTCTATCATCAAGCTCAACTCTTATATTTTTATCTTTAAGATATTTAACCACCTGCTCCGAATATCCTATAAAGTTTTGTGATACAGGAATTACAACAGCCTGAGTGGGAGCAAGCCATAACGGGAATTCACCGCCAAAATGTTCGATTAAAATTCCAATAAATCTTTCCATCGAACCAAATGGTGCACGATGAATAACAACCGGTCTGTGCTTCTGTCCATCACTTCCTGTGTATTCAAGATCAAATCTTTCCGGCATAACATAATCCACCTGAACAGTGCCTAACTGCCACTTTCTTCCAATAACATCTTTTACAATAAAATCAATCTTGGGACCATAAAAAGCAGCTTCGCCTTCCGCAACTATGTAATTTAGTTTCATTCTGTCAGCAGCTTCTTTTAACTCTATCTGGGCTCTTTCCCACAGTTCAATCTCGCCGCCGTATTTTTCTGCATCATCATCTCTGAAAGAAAGCTGGGTTGTAAAATCTTTAAAGCCCATAACACTAAACACCTGCTGAATTAATTCAATTACATTGCAAACTTCATCCAAAAGCTGATCTTGGCGCACAAAAATATGCGAATCATCAACGGCAAAACTTCGTACTCTTGTTAAACCAGTTAATTCACCCGATTGTTCATAACGGTAAACAGTTCCAAACTCTGTGTATCGGATTGGAAGATCTTTATAGCTTCTGGGCTTTGAAGCATAAATTTGAAAGTGATGCGGACAGTTCATTGGTTTAAGAAGATATTCATCTTTCCCCTCTTCAAGAATTAGAGGCGGAAATTGGCTGTCACTATAATAAGGATAATGCCCGCTTGTTTTATAAAGATTGATATTACCGATATGAGGTGTAATTACGGGCTCATAACCACGTTTTCGCTGTTCTTCTCTTAAATAATCTTCCAGAGTTTCTCTTAAAATTGTTCCCTTAGGAAGCCAGATGGGTAAACCGCTGCCAACATTGCTGGAGAGTAAAAATATATCAAGCTCTTTCCCTAATTTTCTGTGATCGCGCTTCTTCGCTTCTTCAAGTTTCTGAAGGTGTTCATCTAACATTTTTTTCTTCGGAAAAGAAACACCGTAAATTCTCTGAAGCTGTTTATTTTTTTCATCACCACGCCAGTAAGAGCCGGAAACACCCAAAAGTTTTACATATTTTATTTTTCCTGCAGATGGTAAATGCGGTCCTGTGCATAAATCTGTAAAGCTGCCCTCGTTGTAGATGCTGATGGTTTCACTGTTCTCATCTAGTTCATTTAAAATTTCAAGTTTATACTGGTCATCCTGTTCTTTAAAGAAATCAATAGCTTTTTGTTTTGATAATTCAACACGCTCGAAAGATTTGTCATCTTTACTTATAGTCTGCATTTGATTTTCAATTTTAACTAAATCTTCCTCTGTAAGTTTAGTATTGATATCAAAATCGTAATAAAATCCGTTATCAATTGCGGGTCCGACTCCAAACTTCGCTTCCGGGTACAATGATTTAATTGCATGAGCCATTAAATGAGATGAGGAATGCCAGTAAACTTCTTTTCCTTCATCATCATCAAAAGTTAAAAAACGAATTTCCGAATCATTGTTTAAACTTCTAAATATATCCACAACAGAACCATTAACTTTAGCGGCTAGTGTTTCTTTTGCCAGCCTTTCAGAAATGGATTGAGCAATTTGAAAAGCAGTCACACCCTTTTCATATTCTTTTGTATTGCCGTCCGGAAATTTTATTTTAATTTTATTCATACCTTACAGATAATAAAAAACCTGCCTGACATCCCTTCGGGAGTTAAACCGGCAGGCGATGAGAATCCTTCTTAAATAATTTTTACGTTTAATCTTCCTTAATTTAATAGCTAGAACAATCGTGGGCTCTAAAGGATTCGAACCTTTGACCTTCTGCACGTCAAGCAGACGCTCTAACCAACTGAGCTAAGAGCCCTTTTCAATTTCGAATTGCAGAATTCGGATTTACTAACCAGATGAGTTAAAATCTTTCAATTCACAATTTGAATTTCGAAATTTATCACTCAGAGCACTGGACTAACTTTGCGTGCCTACCAGTTTATAAACCGAAGGGACAGCAGGAAGCGTACCCAGGCTCAAAATTAAAAGTTATACACTATACATTATTCAATAATATCTGTACCGAGGGCCGGACTCGAACCGGCACGGGAACAAGTTCCCACAGGATTTTAAGTCCTGTGCGTCTACCAATTCCGCCACCCCGGCAA
>CBDUAV010000128.1:0-7407 GCA_965365225.1 uncultured Ignavibacteria bacterium
AAAATAAAATCTAATTTGAAAATAGAATTGCATTAACCTGATTCACGACATCCCTTGCAGTTACCAATCTTAAACAATATGCTCCAAAAATTTCTCCGTCAGGAATTTTTTCAAGACAGCTCCCGGCAGGGCAGAATGAACATTTGGAGCTTTCTGGTAATAGTATGATTTTTGGACCATTGTCATAAATCTTCCATTTACTCCTGTTCCCTTCGATCATCATTGCAATTGATGGAATTCCTAAAGCAATTGTCAAATGTCTGGGACCCGAATCATTAGTTATGCATAATTTACAATGCTTAAAGATTGCTGCAAGCCGATCAACACTACCACCTGTTTTAACTTCAATGATAGAAGTGGATAAATGTTCTTTTATTCGAATTATTGTTTCTTCGTCAAAATCCGATCTGCAAAGTAATACTTTCGTTTTGTTAGTAGATTGTAATTTATCGATAGTTGCAGCAAAATTTTCGGGAGGCCAAATACGGCTAAGTCCAGACGCACCAGGGTGTACAGCAACAAGTATTTGATTTTCATTAAGTCGATTCTCTCTTATAAATTCATCTGCCCAAATTTTTGCTTCTTTTGAAATATAAAATTCGGTTTTATATGATTCTATTTTAGCCCCAGCTGAAGTTACAAGATCGCATAAATAATAAATTATACCTCTATCTTCTTCTTGTATGTCTGGTGTGTGAGTTAAAAGTCTTCTAAAAACCTGTTTCTTTTGCCCTACTCTTACCTTAGCGCCTGATATGTAAGCCCACAATGTAAATCGATCATTATTTCGTGTGGAAATTACAATATCAAATTTAGCTTGTCTGAGATACTTAATTATTTTTACCTCCATTTTAAGCTTCTTCAATCCTTTTAATAATCTGAGTCCTTTACGGTCAATCTCAATTACTTCATCAATATTGGGATTATTTGTAAGTACTTCAATCACTCCGCCTCGAGGATTGAGATTCAGGATTTCTTTATTCTGTTCCAGGGATTTTGTGTAGAAACGATAAGATAATGTTAATACGGTTATTGAAGATTCCGGGAATGATGATTTCATCGCTTCTATAGCAGGTGTTAATGTCAGCAGATCTCCCAGACCTCCGGTTGTAATAAACAGAATGCGCATAAATTCTTATTAGAATGGATTTGATATAATCAATATAATTAAGATTATTTTAAAAATAATTCAAATGTTTAACTTTTTAATTAAAACTGATTTCTGAATAATTAGGTGGCAGCAAATCATAACAATGCAATTTCCTACAAAAAATAATTTTACATTGGGATAATAAAATTAAATCAATTTTTATCTTCCTCAAGCATTTAAACTTTATTAGATTAATTACTTGAGTATCGCAGAGGCTAAAAATTGTCATACCTTCTGGCAGCTGCAGGATTATTTGAGTATTTATCATCAATATAAAAAGAGATTCTGAAAACTGGTTCGGACCGCACATATGCGGCTTGCGCTTATGAGCTGGGACAAGCTGCCTTATATTAATAGTAACTCAATTGGCTATTTGATTGCTGAAGCATAATGTCCTCAAGTTGTGTTTTTTCCGGCGACCCAAATTACTTTCCTTAAGTATGACCTGGTTAAATTATTTTTTCCAATATATCAGGATTGTGCACCAAGTTATAATTTTCAATACAAATTAACCTTATCGATTGCCATCCTAAAGTAAAGCGAATCAATAAACTTATTTGAACTTTATTTACTGATAGCTTGTTTTAATCTTTGGAGATAATTTTTATTAAATCACTAAAACGAGGAATAACAATGTCAAAAAAAGTTCTTATAACAGGAACAAGCAGCGGGTTTGGAAATTTAATTGCAAAGACATTGCTGCAAAAGGGGCATACGGTTGTTGCTTCAATGCGTGGAATTGATGGAAAGAATAAAAATGCTGCTGAAGAATTAAAAGCTAAAGGAGCACACATTGTTGAACTTGACGTAACTTCAGAAGAAAGCGTTGAGCAAGGAGTTAAAAAAACTTCTGAACTTGCAGGTCGATTGGACGTAGTTGTAAACAATGCTGGAATTGGTGTTTTAGGAATGCAGGAATTCTTCACACCGGAAGACTGGAAAAAATTATTTGAGGTTAACGTTTTCGGAGTTCAGAGAGTAAACAGAGCCGTAATACCACAGATGAGAGAAAATGGTAAAGGTTTAATCATTCACGTTTCAAGTCTCTTAGGTCGATTTACACTTCCATTCTATGGTCCATACAATGCATCAAAGTGGGCACTGGAAGCGATGGTAGAAAATTATCGTACTGAGCTTTCCGGATTTGGAGTTGAATCCTGTATAGTCGAGCCTGGCGGTTTTCCAACTGAGTTCGCTAATGCATTATTAAAACCTTCAGATAACTCTCGTGAAAAATCTTATGGTGAGTTTGCTAAAGTGCCAATGCAAACCTTAGAAAGTTTTGAAAAAACACTTGCATCAAATCCTGCGCAAAATCCACAAACCGTTGCAGATGTAGTTGCTGATCTGGTTGATGCACCTGCGGGTGAGCGAAAATTCAGAACAGTTGTAGATAAAATGGGAATGGGAGATCAAATAGAGGGATATAACGATAAGCTCGATCAAGTTACAAAAGGAATTTACAGTGCATTCGGAATGGAAGACATGTTGAAGCCTAAGGTAAAGGTTTTACAGAAATAAATATTTTCTAAAAGGCAGTTGTTAAAATCAGCTGCCTTAAATTTTACTATATAAGTTTACCATTTCGATTGCAGATATTGCTGCATCCCAACCTTTATTGCCCGCTTTTGTGCCAGCTCTTTCTAAAGCCTGCTCAATTGTATCTGTAGTAAGCACTCCAAAAATGACGGGCAGACCTGATTCCAAACCAACCTGCGCAACACCTTTTGAAACTTCTGCAGAAATATAATCAAAGTGTGGAGTACCTCCGCGTATTACTGCACCCAAACAAATTATGGCATTGTACTTTTTAGACTTTGCCATTTTTTTAGCCACAGCAGCAATTTCAAATGAGCCGGGAACCCAGGCAATAGTTATATCGGTTTCTTTGCATTCGTGCCTTAACAGGCAGTCTTTAGCCCCGTTTAAAAGCTGGTTAGAGATTAGTTCGTTAAACCTGCTTGCTACTATACCAATTTTTTTTCCTTTTGCGGTTAGTTTGCCTTCAATAATGTTTGCCATTGTTCTTCCTTAAAATCTATTTTTGAATTTTTAAATCTGCTTTAATTAAATGTCCCATTTTATCGCGTTTAATTTTTAAGTACTTCTGGTTTATTTCATTTGGAGGAATTTCTAACGGTACTCTTTCAACAATTTCAAGATCGTATCCTTTTAATCCTATTATTTTTTTAGGATTGTTTGTCATCAGCTTAATTTTTTTCAAACCTAAATCTTTTAAAATCTGTGCACCTGTTCCATAATCCCGCAAATCGGGTTTAAAGCCTAATGCTTCATTTGCTTCAACAGTGTCTTTTCCTTCTTCCTGAAGGTGATAAGCCATAAGCTTATTTACTAAACCGATTCCTCTTCCTTCCTGCCGCATATAAAGCACAACGCCGCGTTCTTCTTTTTCAATCAATCTAAGTGCAGTGGAAAGCTGGTCGCCGCAATCGCATCTCATCGAACCAAACACATCGCCGGTTAAGCACTCCGAATGCACTCTTACTAAAATGGGTTCATCTTCCCTCATTTCACCTTTTACAAGTGCGATAGGATTATCATTTGGATCGAGGGTGTTTTCATAAAGATGTAATTTAAAGCTTCCATGTTTAGAAGGAAGATCAACTGTAACTTTTCGTCTGACAAGCTTTTCACGAATTCTTCTGTACTCAATTAAATCTGCAATAGTAATAATTTTCAGATCATTTTTTTTAGCCATTTCCATTAATTTAGGAACTCTTGCCATTGTTCCGTCTTTATCCATTATCTCGCATAAAATTCCGACTGGTTTTAATCCAGCAAGCTTTACAAGATCAATCACCGCTTCTGTATGACCTGCACGTTTCAGGACGCCACCTTTGCGGGCTATAAGAGGAAATATATGTCCCGGTCTAGCAAAATCAGCTGGCTTAGCATTATCATCTGCAGCCATTCTAATAGTTTTAGCTCGGTCGCCAGCAGAAATTCCGGTTGTTGTGCCGTGCCGATAATCAATTGAAACAGAAAAAGGAGTTTTGTGCAGTGATGTATTATTTTCAACCATTGGTTTTAACTGCAGGTTATCAGCTATCTGTGCAGTTACAGGTAAACACAAAAGTCCACGTCCTTCGCGGGTTATAAAGTTTACATCTTCAGGTTTTACCAGTTCGGCAGCCATTATCAGATCACCTTCGTTCTCACGATCGGGATCATCAACAACAATTAACATTTTACCGTTTCGTAAATCTTTAACTGCTTCATCAATTGTATTGAATTTAAATTCTCCGTTGTTATTCATCAGTAACCTAACTCCTTAAGCCAATTTTCTGATATATCAATTTTAGTATTGCCGTTATTCTTTGATAATAATTTTTCCACGTACTTTGCTAAGATATCAATTTCTACATTAACTAAATCATTAACCCGTTTGTATTGTAATGTTGTATTCTGCCAGGTGTGCGGAATAACAGAAATCTTAACATTATTTTTTATTGTGTCTGCAATAGTTAAACTGATTCCGTTAACTGCAATTGAGCCTTCTTTAACAATATAGTTTTCCAGCTCTTCAGGAATTGAAATTTTTAATAGATAATTTTTACCAAGTTTTTGTATTTCTGATATAGTTCCAATTCCGTTAACGTGTCCTTGAACTAAATGTCCACCAAGCCTATCATTTAATCTAAGTGATCTTTCAAGATTTACTGATGCGGATATTTTTATTTGTGCAAAAGTAGATTTTTCTAAAGTTGTCCCAACAGCATCAACCCAGAATCCGGAATCATTAATTTTCGTTGCAGTTAAACAGACACCGTCTACACAAATGGAATCGTTTACAGAAATATCCTCTGTGATTTTTTTTGCTTCAATATTGAGTGATAAACCACCTGCTATCGGATATGTTTTTTGGATTTTACCTATTTCTTCAATAATTCCAGTAAACATATTACAAAGTTAATTATTTTCATCCATAAACTAATTAGATAAATTTTTCCCATAAATCAGCTTTCTATCCTTCCCTAATTTATCTTCTCCGATAAGTCTAATATTTCTCATTTTTTCAAAATTTGGAGCGTTAATTCCTTTACCCAGAATTTTTGGGGCTTTTAATACGATTATTTCATCGAATCGTTCGTTTTGAATAAATTGATAGAAAATCTCTTCTCCACCCTCTACCAAGATTGAAGTAATCTTTTGTTTGTGAAGAATGCTTAAAATCTTTTTTAGATTGAGTCTGTTATTTTTTGAAGAATTTATCCTGAATATTTTTACTTCTTTTTCCGATAAGATTTTTTCTTTTCGTTCGCTTGAATTGTTTGAAGTAAATATCCAAGTATTTTGCGGATCTTCACATTCAACTACATTTGATTTTAAAGGAATACTCAGCTTACCATCAATAATTATTCGCACAGGATTTCTTCCTTTAACTTCTCTAACAGTTAAAAGGGGATTGTCTACTTTTATTGTATTAGTACCAACTAATACTGCATCATATTCACTTCGCAGTTTGTGAACAAACTTGATTGATTCTTTACCTGTTAACCACGTTTGCTTCTTTCTTGATTCACTAATTTTTCCATCAAACGATTGTGCAATTTTGATTACGATGAAAGGAATTTTTTCACGAACAAACTTGAAGTAAAACTTATTTAATTCATTCCCCTTGTTTTCTAAAATTCCAGTTGTAACTATTATTCCAGCTTTTCGTAATTGCCTAATCCCTTTACCATTTACATCTTTGTTCGGATCAAAGTTGCTGATTACAACTCTCTTAATTTTTTTCTCAATAATTAGAGGAACGCAAGGTGGAGTTTGCTTTTTCGTATGGCAGCAGGGTTCAAGGTTGCAGTAAAGTGTTGCACCCGAGACATCTTCATTTGAATTTAAGAAAGCATTTACTTCAGCATGCGGTGCACCATATTTTTTATGCCAGCCTTCACCAATAATTTTACCCTTTTTAACTATAACAACTCCAACCAATGGATTTGGGCTTACTTTTCCGGCACCTCTTTTTGCTTGTGAAAAGCATTTCTTGATAAACTTGATATCTAATTTATCTGCGTTATTCATTTTACTTATTTAGAAAAAATATTGTTATCAATTGAAATTTACCTATAAATCATTTTGTGTAAAAAGTGAATTTAAAAAGCTGATGTTCTATTAATCATTTGCCTTCAAAAAAATTGTTATTTAAGTTTAATTTATAAATTATCGAAAAACAGGGAGCGTTGTAATGGCACAGGATTTTCATTGCCCTTATTGCAGAGGTATACTCAATATTCAGGATAAAATAGTCTTTTCTGTAAAAACTAAAAGCGGTATACGAGGATTAATTTTTCTCAGTCCGGAATTGGGAAATTATCAAACTATAACTAATCCATCATTCAAGGTTAAAGAAGGTGAACTACATCATTATCTTTGCCCCATTTGTCATGCAAATCTTGCTGCACTGGAAATAAATCAAAATCTTGTAAAGGTTCTTCTCACCGATGAAAATAAAAAAGTGTATGAAATACTATTTTCGGGAATTGCGGGAGAGCATTGCACATATAAATTAAAAGCAGATGAATTGGAAATATTTGGTGAGGATGCAGATAATTATCAAAACTTTTTTGGTGAGGGTCCAAAATTTTAAATAGAGAGGTTGGGACTGGTGTTCCGGCTGGTCTTCAAAACCAGTAGTCGGCGGATAAAACCGTCGATGGCAGGTTCGATTCCTGCCCTCTCTGCTGAATAACAATCGAATCATTCCTATGCTGAAAAAACATCTTCAAAAAATTCCTGCTGTTGATTATTTACTGGATCAGAATGAAATTAAAGAGTTAACGAAAAATTTCAGCGATGATTTTATTAAATATTCAATCAGGACTGTTTTAAATGAAATCCGCTCTCATTCTAAAAAGGAAATAAAAGTACCTTCTGTCAAAGAAATCGTTGAGCGTGTAATAAATTTTATAGAGAAAACTAATGGACAATCGCCGAGGCGGGTTATAAATGCAAGCGGGATAATACTTCATACAAATTTAGGAAGAGCGCCCTTAGGGGAAAGCATATTTGAGCAAATAAAACCAGCCGTCGTAGGCTATTCTAATCTGGAATTTGATTTAAATACGGGCAGGAGAGGTAAGCGAACTGATCACGTGATTGAGTTATTAAAATTTCTCGCCGGTGCTGATAGTGCTATAATCGTTAATAACAACGCCGCTGCTGTATCACTAGTGCTCAGAACCTTTGCCGAAGAAAAAGAAGATCTTGTTGAGGAAACGGCAATAACAGGGGAA